>NZ_JARCCZ010000034.1:0-42587 GCF_048957775.1 Pseudarthrobacter sp. CC4
CGGCGCTGATGGGACCGCCCGGCGACAATGGCCGGCCCGGACAGGCAGAACCCGCTGTCACTTCATATCGTCTAACCAAGCAGTAGCCTTCTCCGCGGCCGTGAAAGGGTCTCTAGGCCAGTCATAGTTACCTTCACAAAGGCAGTCGTGAATGGCTTTTATGCGTTCAGACGACATTGCGGTCGTTCCCCCAAGTGATAGCGCCGGCTGCTGCCAACAGTAGAAATTCAGGCTACAGTTCGGGACTGACAACCTCTCCCGAACTGTACGTCTGCGGAATTGCTCACGTCGAGTTTTGGAAAGTGCGGATCAACGACCGGGCCAGCATCGTCGCAACTTCTCCCGCTCCTCGATCGAGCGCTGCGCGGCTTACGGTTTCATCCGGTTCTAGGTGCAGCGGAGCGCTGCTAAGGTGCATTCCCACGCTGTTACGGGGACCGCGCCCGAGTTCTCCAACCGCCACCATTGACGTCGAAGTGATTCCCACGCCAATGGCAAACCTATCCGCCCCTGATACATCAACCTGCCCCGCTAACCGCAGCGCTGATCCTAGCCTCCGCGACAGATCGTTTAGATCCAGAATCGATCCCATCATGTCCCCCGGAAGCCTGAACGTCACAGTTGTCCCGCCAGATTTGCGGATCAACACAGCAGCAAGGGACCCGTCATGGGTCTCATGCAAACCTCCCCGACGTGAAGGCGCCGGAGAGCGAACAATGACGCCGCCTTCAAAGTGGTCGAATTCCACACCCTGAGCAGCAGACACAAGTCCAGCGTTTCTGACTTGCCCCGGCAGACCGGCCCCTACCTCATCCAGTAGTCGCGCTGAAACCGGCCGTCCGTGGATCGGGACAACATGAATCTCAAGGAGGCAACGTTCCGAGGACGAAAACTGGTTCCTGAAATCGTCTTCCAGAAGCCAGCGAACCTCAACGGTTTCTTGCAGGGGCTCGAAATCCAATGATTCGGGCGCAGCCTCGAGTTCGCGGATGGACGCCACTACAGCTTGTTGAAGCTCCGATACGTCGGAGAAGGCCTTATAGAAACGGCCTGATCCGTACTCGCCCAAACTCTTTTCAAACTGCTGCTGCTCTACGTCGAAGGTGCTGCCGCTCTTTCGAAATACGTAACGGGCGATACCGGCCCGTTGTGCTGCTACCCACTCGTCGTGCGTCGCCGACTGCCCAGTCTCCGGAAACACCGTTCCGTAATGAGGGCCGAGTATCAATAGGTAGGCATCACTGGATTCCACACCCTTGATGCATGCCTCTCTGCTTGGTGCTGATTGCGCGGAAAAGTCCTCGAAACGAACAGGCTCGTGCCCGAGCGCTTTGATCAGGCCTGGTAGCGCATCTCGCTCTACTTCCAACCCACGCCGAACGCTGCTAATGAAGATCCTCATTGGAACATTGTGCTTCACTCGGCGCACCAAATTGTAAGATGTAACGCCTGCGCCCTGAAGGAATCTACAAGATTAACTCTGGGCCCGGGTTTCCAGCACGGCCAGCACCTGGCGTGCTGCAGTTCCGGTAATCGGACCACCACCGGGAGTAGGGTCGAGCTTTGAATCCTGCAGAGGGCTGGAGCAGCGTAGGCGAAGGAGACGGGGAATGGATATAGCGGGTCTGCCTGACCGGATTGCTGCAGGAATACAGCTCCTCATCAGCCAGGATAAGCCAAAGCCAGGTGGCCTCAGCCTCGGAAAGTGCCACTACTACGCGGACGGCAGCAACAACTTCTGGGCACTGCTCTACGACTCCGGGCTCTCCTCGGAGGCGCTGACACGGCAGGACGACGAAGAACTTTCGCGACTGGGGATCGGTCTGACCGACCTGAACAAGTCAGACGAACTCGGCTCGGGCCACATACGGTTGGAGGCACTAGTGCGCGAGTTCCGTCCGCAATGTATGGCTTCAACGGCAAGGGTGTTGCCAAGGACTTCGTCAGACAGGCCGGTACCCATGAGCGCGTCGAGCTGGGTCTTCAGGACTGGAGAATCGCCGACACCGAAGTGTTCGTCCTGCCCAGCAGCTCGGGCCTGTACACGCACCCACTATTGCTGGGCCGGGACGAACTGCTTCTGGACAAGCCCGCTTGGTGGGCGCAGCTAGCGATGCACCTAGGGCGGCGGTCACGGGCAGGAGTAGCCGAAACCTGAAGCGGTCCTGGGTCGACACGGTTCCTCGCCGGAGTCGAGCGCGTAACAGTTACGTAGTCGGATCTGGAGAAGCCGCATACACTCCTCCAGTGCGCATCGAATTCCATTACCGGCGGCTCCTCCGAACAAGACGTTCATCCGTTTCGTCTTCGCCAGAAAGCAGACCCAAACACGGCATCTCTCAACCTCACACGAGTTAGGTATGCTGGGCCGAAAGGCAGGGGATGGATCGGCATGGCCAAACGTAAAGCAACAGCACTGGATGTGGCACGACGGGCGGGGGTGTCCCGCAGTGCAGTGTCACTGGTACTAAACGGCAGGGCAGACGGCAACGTCACCGCCGAACGCCAGGAGAGGGTGCTCCGCGCTGCGGCGGAGCTAAATTACACGCCCAACTCCGTTGCCGTCAGCCTGCGTAACCAGCAGACATCGACGATCGGCATCATCACGGATGACATCGTTACCAGCCCTTTCGCCGGTCGTTTGATCAGCGGCGCCTCACGCACGGCCTTGGCCCGCGGATACATGGTCCTCGTGGTCGACACAGAACATGACACGGCCCGTGATGGCGCTGCGGCGCAGCAACTCGTGCACCGGCAGGTCGACGGGATCATGTACGCCACCGGCAGCCTGCGCGAAATTACGGCCCCGCCGGCGATGCTCACCGTGCCCGCCGTTCTGGCCAATTGCACTGATACCGGCTCGCAGCTCCATTCGGTGATACCGGCAGAGATCGACGGCGGACGCGCGGCGGCGCAGTTGCTGCTTGACCTGGGCCACCGCCGCATCACCTTGTTGACCGGAACTCTCAGCTCCCCCGCCGCGCCGCAGCGTGAACAGGGTTACCGTGAGGCTATGGCCGAAGCGGGGCTGGGCCTCGAACAACAGCATGTCCACGCGACCGGATGGGACATCGACGAGGGCTACCGGGCCGCTTCCTCCGTCCTGGGCGGCAGAGACCGGCCGACGGCGATCATTTGCTCCAACGACCGGGTTGCCACCGGCGTTTTGCTCTACGCGGCGACCGCAGGACTGCGCGTACCGCAGGATCTGTCCGTAGTGGGCTACGACGACCAGCAGAACCTCGCTGCCAACCTTGTTCCCGCCCTTACCACGGTGGCACTTCCGCACGCCGAAATCGGAGCAGCGGCCATGTCCCTGCTGTTGGATGCGGTCGAAGGAAAAGCCCCGGCAGCTGAGCAAGTTGAAGCAGGCACTCTTTACATGCCCTGCCGGATCATACCGCGGGCGTCCACTGCAGCGGTCCCGGCCGGCTAACCTGGCGGACCGTTTCCGCAGCGCCTGGCTGCGGAAAAGTTATGCCAGGGATGACTCGCCCAGCCTCCGCGGGAGCCCACTGTCCGCGCTTCGTCAAGCAGCTCACGCTCGTAATTCAAGTTCATCTAGGCTCCAGCAAAAGTCTCACTTGACACGTGTTAGGTGCTCTATTTACCCTACTTAACACGTGTTAGGAGGAGCCGACAATGACGTCTGAAAAGACACCGGGGAACACACCCCCCTCGTATGCGCCGCGGTCCGGCAGCGGACTTTCGCAGCTCACGCGTCGTTCCGTGCTGGGCCTTACTGGCCTCGCTGTTGCGGGAGCCACGGTGGGCGCCTGGCCCCGACTGACCGGGAGTGACATTCCGGGCCGCGGGAGCAAGGCACTGAACATCGCCATCCTTGGAACGGCAGCAGATGCCGCGGCCCGGCAGGGCCTGGTTAACGCCTTTACCGCCGCCCACCCAGATATTCCGGTCCGCTTGCAGGCGATCCAAGGCGCGGACTGGAAGGATTTCTTTTCCAAGATCCTCACCATGGCAGCCGCCGGAACACCGCCGGACGTCGTCTACGTAGCCACCGAGGGCGCCCAGCTGTTCGCCGACAAGCTCGCCGAGCCGCTGGATGATTATGTCCGCCGGGACGCTGGGGACATGAGCGACTACTTCGATGATGTTCATCCGAGCCTGCTGGAAGCCTTCATGTACCAGGGAAGCCTGTACCAGCTTCCGCTGGACTGGAACGCGGCGAACATGTATTTGAATACCACCACCTTCGCCCAGGCCGGCCTTGACCGGCCAAAGGACGACTGGACACAGGATGACTTCAGCGCCACTCTCCGCGCCCTGCGGAAAGCGCGCCCGGCCGACTTCACCCCGTACTACTGGACCAACCGGCTTTTTGGCGGAGTCGTGCCATGGCTGTACGCCAACGACACCAGCTTCCTAACCGAGAGCAAGGCCCCCGGCGGGGAGTGGCTCTGGGACCGCTTTTATCCCAAGGACCCTGCCCGGGCGACCCGCGGCGGCGGGTATCAATGGCTGGCTCCCAACGCCGAGGACGGCCGGGTTATCGAGACCTTAGACTACCTGCGCGAACTCGTGTCCGAAGGACTGGGCGTGCGGCCTGAATCGGGGGGCGGCAACGCCCTCGTTGGCTTGTTCGGGAACAACCGCATCGGCACCACGCCAGCGGGTGGCTACTGGGCGCAAGGTCTGCACGATGCAGGCATGACGGCCGATCAGTTCGATGTGCAGTTCTTCCCCCGCTGGCGGACGCAGCGGCACCAGTTCGGCGCTGCCGGCTATGCGATCATGCGTACGGCGAAAGATAAGGACGCAGCCTGGGAATGGGTGAAGTTCTGCTCCAGCCGCGAAGCGATGCAGCTGGCCATTCCCAAGCCGAACACCACTCCAACCCGCCGTTCGATGGTAAATGAGTCCTTTTACGCCGCCACCGGGCCCCGGCATTGGAAGGTCTTTTACGACACCCTCGACAGGTTCCCCGCGTCCGGCCCGATACCCGCGCCGCCGCAGCAGGCCGCCGTCGAAACTGCCCTGATGAAAAACGTTTCCACCGCTGTCAGCGGCAGCTCCGCCGGCGTACGGACAGCGATGGGCACCCTGCAGCGCGATCTCGAACTGGCCCTCAGGAGGAACGCATGACCACCATTTCTACTACCCCACGCCACACCGTAAAACCACCGGCCACGCGCCGCTCGTTCGTCGAGCGACGGTTGGCGATGATTTTCCTTGCCCCGACGCTGCTGGGGATGGCCCTGTTCACCTTCCTGCCGATCATCGGCTCGCTGGTCCTGGCCTTCTTCCGCTGGGACATCATTTCGGCACCCCAATTCGTCGGTTTCGCCAACTTCGCTTCCCTGGCACAGGACCCCACCGTCCGCGTGTCCTTCCTTAACACCATCGTGTTCGTGGTCGTCGCAGTAATCCTTCAACTCGGCATTGCACTCAGCCTGGCTTCCATGCTCCAGGGCAGGATGCCGTCCTGGCTCAGGGTATTCCTCCGTTCCACCTTCTTCTTTCCCCTGGTGCTGTCTGCCGCGTCGGTGTCCGTCTTCATGCGGTATATGTTCAACGAACAGTTTGGCGTGGTGAACTGGCTCCTGTCCCTCATCGGCATTCCCGCAGTACCCTGGCTGACCAGTCCCGTGGCCTCCGCCGCCGTCGTCGTCCTGGTGTACGTCTGGCAGAACTTCGGGTTCTCCTTCCTCCTCTTCCTCGGCGCCCTGAGCAACATTCCGAAAGAACTGCACGAAGCAGCAAACCTGGACGGCGCCACGGGCTGGAAACAGTTCAGCAACGTCACCCTTCCGCTGATCAGCCCCACCGTGCTCGTCGCCTCCGTCATGGCGATCATCAGCGCACTGCAGGTCTTCGACCAGCCCTACGTACTGACCAACGGCGGTCCAGGGGATTCCACCCGCACCGCAGTCATGGTGATCTTTGAATCCGCCTTCCAGCAACTGGAATTCGGCGAAGCCTCGGCCATCGGCCTCGTACTGACCGTGCTGATCCTGGCCGTCACCGCCCTGCAATTCCGCCTCAGCCGCCGCTTCGTCTTCTACCAGTGAGGTCCCTTATGTCCAGCCAGACCCTGAACACCGGGACCAACGAGCATCCGGGTTCCACCGCCGGCACACCGGCCACCCCACAGCCCTACCGCAACCGCCGCCTGCCCGCCGCAGGAACCGTCGGCAGATACGCCGCGCTGGCGGTGGCTGCGGCGCTGACGCTCGGCCCCGTCCTGTGGACCCTGTCCACCTCGCTGCGAACGCCGTCGGAGTCGTTCAACCTGCCCCCGTCCTTCCTGCCCATCAACCCTGACTTCACCGCCTACCGGGAGGTGTTCAAGCAGATCAATGTCGGCCTCCTGGTCCTGAACAGCGCCCTGGTGACCGGGCTGATCGCGCTTGGCCAGATGGCCTCCGCCACTCTGGCCGGCTACGCCTTCGCCCGCCTGGACTTCCGGGGCAAGAACGCCATCTTCTCGCTGGTGCTGGCCACGATGATGGTTCCAGTGCAGGTCACCATCGTCCCCGTCTTTATGCTCATCCGTGGGATGGGTCTGTCCGATACCTTGCTGGCACTGATCCTGCCGGCCATTCCCACCGCCTTCGGCACGTTCCTGATGCGTCAGTATTTCCTTGGCCTGCCAAATGATTTTGCGGAAGCGGCCGCCCTGGATGGTGCCGGACCGTGGCGGATCTTCCGTTCCGTCTACGTGCCGCTGGCCGTTCCGGGCATGGCCATCGTCGGGATCCTTGCCTTCAACTTCCACTGGAACGAGTTCTTCCGGCCACTGATCCTTACTATCAGCGAACAGAATTTCACCCTCCCCCTCGGCCTGGTCACACTCCAAGGCAACCTCGGCACCGGGAGCATATCGGTGGTCCTCGCTGGAGTGATCCTGTCCATGCTGCCCGCACTGGTCGTCTTTATCTTCGGCCAACGCACCCTGCGCGAAGGCCTCACAGCCGGCGCGAGCAAATAGCACGCACTTCCAAAAGGAACCTCATGGATACACTCACCTCGGCCAGTACGGCAGCCACAACAGACAGCTACCGCCCGGCCCTGCACTACACGGCGAAGGACACCTGGCTTAATGACCCCAACGGCCTGATCTTTCACAACGGCGTTTACCACCTCTACTACCAGAACAACCCGCTGGGAAACGTCTGGGGCAACATGTCCTGGGGCCACGCCACCTCTACCGACCTGCTGACCTGGACCGAGCACCCCGTCGCCATCGCCTGCGACGAATACGAAGACATCTTTTCCGGCAGCATCGTCTTTGACCGTCACAACACCAGCGGATTCGGCAACGGATCCACTGCGCCCCTGGTGGCGATCTATACCAGCGCCTTCAAACCGGGCTCCGGGCATGAGGGCGTCCAGGCCCAGTCCCTGGCCTACAGCCTGGACGGGGGCTACAGCTGGACAAAACACGGAGGCAACCCTGTTCTTAACCGCGGCTCCGCCGAGTTCCGTGACCCCAAGGTCATCTGGTACGACGGCGGCGCGGACAGTTACTGGGTGATGGTCGCCGTCGAAGCCACAGACTTCCAGGTGGTGCTTTACAAGTCCCGCGACCTGAAGAGCTGGGAACTGCTGAGCACCTTCGGGCCGGCTAATGCCACCGGCGGGGTCTGGGAATGCCCGGACCTGTTTCCCCTGCCCGTGGACGGCGACCCGGACAAGGTCAAATGGGTCCTCACCGTCAACCTCAATCCCGGCGGGCCCAACAACGGCTCCGCCGGCCAGTACTTCATCGGCGACTTCGACGGCACCACCTTCACCTCCGCCAGCACCGTGACCGAAGGCCCGCAGGACCCGGCCCGACTGGGCGAATACCGTTGGCTGGACTGGGGCCGGGACTACTATGCCGCCGTTTCCTTCAGCGACGTCCCGGACAACCGCCGCCTGATGATCGCCTGGATGAACAACTGGGAATACGCCAACCACATCCCCTCCACGCCCTGGCGCAGCCCCATGAGCCTCGCCCGGGAAATTTCACTCCAGGCCCGCGACGGAGAACTGTGCCTGGCCCAGCAGCCCGCGGGCGACTGGACCGCCCTGGCCGGCACGGAGTCGTTCCACCTTTCCGGAACCACCATCCACGACGGCTCGCAGGTCCTGGCGGACGCGGCCGGCACCGTCCAGCGCATCGACGTCAGCTTCACCCCCGGAAGCGCAGAGGAATTCGGCCTCATCCTGCGCGGAGACGGCCTGAAGGGAACCCGCGTGGGCATCCGGCCCGAGCAAGCCACACTCCTCGTGGACCGGCGCGAATCCGGCAGGACAGACTTCCACGCATCTTTCAGCTCCATTGACACCGCCCCCATCCAGCCCAGGCAGGGGTCCTACGAGCTCACCATCTACGTGGACCGCTGCTCCGTTGAAGTCTTCGCCCAGGACGGCCAGGTCACCATGACCGAACTGATCTTCCCGGCGGAGACCAGCACCAGCCTCGCCGCCTACGCCGTCGGCGGCGCGGCAACCATCAACAGCCTCCAGGTCACTCAGCTCGGCTAGGGCAGCACCCAAAGCAAGGAACAAGACATGCACAACGGCCGGAAACCGAACCCTCCCGGGCAGGGGTTGGACGTCGTCGTCATCGGCGAAGCCCTGATCGATGTCGTCACCACCCCCGACGGCACCACAGAACACCCCGGCGGATCACCGGCCAATGTCGCCTACGGCCTGGCCCGCCTGGGGGTGAGCACCGGGCTGCTCACGTCCATGGGCACTGACCACCGTGGTGACGCACTTGAGGAGCACCTCACGGGCGCCGGGGTGACGCTCTTGCCAGGCTCCCGGTCACTGGAGAGAACGTCGACGGCGACCGCCACACTTGCCCGCGATGGCTCGGCGAGCTACGCCTTCGACATCGACTGGGATGTGGCGCCGCTGGATCCTGCCCTTACTCCGCCCAAGCTCGTGCACACCGGTTCGATCGCAAGCTTGCTGCCACCGGGCGCCAACTGCGTCAAAGCCATCCTCCAGGAACTCCGCAGCGAGTGCATCATCACCTACGATCCCAACATCAGGCCGGCCCTGCTCGGAACCCAAGCCGAAGCACGGCACACCTTCGAGGAACTGGTGCAGCTCACCAGCGTCGTCAAACTCAGCGACGAGGACGCCGCATGGCTTTACCCGAGGAAGGCCCTGGAGGAAACCGCCACACACATCCTGGGTCTCGGAGCAGAGCTGGCTGTCATCACCCGGGGCTCATCAGGCTCGTTGCTTGCCACATCCACCACCGCCCTCAGCATTCCTGCAGTGAAGACCCCCGTGGTGGACACCATCGGCGCCGGCGACTCCTATATGTCGGCCCTGATCCTGGGACTCCTCACCCGCGGAACCGGCGGCCTGGCCCCTTCAGTCCTCGACCAGCTAGGATGCACGGCGGCCGCCGCGGCCGCGATCACCGTATCCCGGGCCGGCGCCCGGCCCCCCACCGAAGACGAACTCCGCACACAGCTCCAGCATCAGCATCAGTCCCAGCTGCATCCGCACGCCTAGCACGAGCCCTCGGTGCGGCTGCTCTGATCGTCGGCAGCGGTCACCTCGCACGCGAAAATGTAACCCTTGACACAGCTCTAGTAACGCGCGTAACCTCTATCTATGCGCAAGTAACGCGCGTTACCCACCTGGCAGCACCACCGATTATCACCGGAGCATTCAATGGCGAAAACCACCACCTCGAACCATGCCGGGGCCGCGCGGCAGCGGGGTGTCACCATGAATGATGTTGCCAAGCACGCGGGAGTTTCCCGGACTGCGGTTTCGTTCGTGCTAAGCAACCGCGAAAATGCCAGCATCTCCGAAGAGACCCGCACCCGGATCAACGAAGCTGTCCAGGCCTTGGGCTACCGCCCGAACGCCGGAGCACGTGCACTGGCATCCCAGCGCAGTGACTGGTACGGGATTGTCACCGAGATCGTCACGGCACCGTTCGCCGTCGACATCATCAAAGGTGCACAAGACCAAGCCTGGCTCGACCGCAAGTTCCTGCTCATCGCGCCCTCCGACCAGGCCGATGCCGTAGGACCCAACCAGGGCCTGGAGGACGCAGCAACCGAAAAGCTGCTGGAGCAGCGCGTGGAAGGACTTCTATACGCAGCCACATTCCACCGTGGCGTGCACGTGCCCGAAACCGCCAAGGAAGTACCCACCGTACTGATCAACTGCTTCGACGCCGACGGGAAGCTGCCCTCGATCGTCCCGGACGAACGCGCCGGCGGCCGCACCGCCGTCGAACGTTTGCTCCGGGCCGGCCACCGCCGGATCGGAGTCATCAACCTGGACCCGGCCATTCCCGCAGCAATCGGGCGTTTGGAGGGTGCACGCGAAGCACTCGCCGATGCCGGACTCGAGCTGGACCCCGAGCTCGTGGTGCCCGGATATGCAACGGCCGACGGCGGGTATGAGGCCGCGTGCTGCATCCTGGACCGCTACCCGCAGGAGGACAGGCCAACCGCGCTGTTCTGCCTCAACGATCGCATGGCGATGGGCGCTTACGACGCCATCAAGGAACGGGGCCTGACCATCCCCGGAGACATCGCCGTGATCGGCTTCGACAACCAGGAACTGATTGCGGCCTACCTCAGGCCCAAGCTGACCACGGTTGCGTTGCCGTTTGAAAAAATGGGCGCCCTGGGAGTCCAGACGCTCGCAGCTCTGACAGCAGGACAGCCGATTATTGCCGACCAGCAATTGGTCGGCTGTCCGCTGCTAGAACGCTCTTCGGTCTGACCGCGAAATCACTTTCGAAGAGCAACCCCTCCCCCACCCCTTCACTTTGCTGATGAAGATAGGAAAGAGATAACCATCATGACACAACCCCGATTCCTGAGGGCTGCCCGCACCACGGCGGCCGGGCTGGCGGTGGGCGCACTGCTGCTGACCGGCTGTGCGGCCAACGGCAACAAAGCTGCCGGCACCGACGCCGCAGCAAACGCCAGCGCCTTCCTCACCATTCCGCGTGAGGACATGGGCACGTTCGTGCAGAACTTCAACCCGTTCGCCCCCACCGTCAACCCGATGGTCCAGCAGTCCATCTACGAGTCGCTGCTGATCTTCAACCCGGCCAAGGGTGACACCGTGCCGTGGCTGGCCACTGAATGGAAGGCCGCCGACGACGGCAAGTCCATCACCTTCACCCTGCGCGACGGCGTTAAGTGGTCCGACGGCCAGCCCTTCGTGGCCGAGGACGTCGCCTACACCTTCGAGCTCCAGAAGAAGATCAAGGGTGGCTTCGAGTACCTGGACTCCGTGAGCGCCGAAGGCACCAACAAGGTGACCTTCACCTTCAACAAGCCGTGGTCGCCGGCCCTGTACGACGTCGGGCACCTCACCATCCTGCCCAAGCACATCTGGTCCGCCCTCGCCGATCCGGAGAAGGACGCCAACGCCAAACCCGTCGGCACAGGCCCCTACACCGAGGTTGACAGTTTCCAGGCCCAGTCGTTCGTGCTGAAAAAGAACCCCAACTACTGGCAGCCGGGCAAGCAGAAGATCGCCGGTATCAAGATGCTCGCTTTTGCGGGAAACGACGGCGCCAACCTCGCCGCCGCGAACGGCGATGTGGACTGGGCCCCGCAGTACATTCCGAACATCGAAAAGACGTTCGTTTCCAAGGACAAGGAACACCGCCACTACTGGTTCCCGGCCACCGGCGCCATGATCAACTGGCAGCTCAACACCACCAAGGCACCCTTCAACGATGTCGACGTCCGCAAGGCCCTGAGCATGGCCGTTGACCGGGAGCAGGTCACCACGATCGGCATGAGCGGCTACGCCGAGCCTGCGGACTGCACCGGGCTTTCCGGCAACTACGAGACCTGGAAGAACAACGAGGTCAAGGAGAATTGCACCTGGACCAAGCTGGACGTCCAGAAGGCCAATGAGCTGCTGGACAAGGCGGGCTACCCGAAGGGTGCCGACGGCAAGCGCACGCTCAAGGACGGCAAGCCGTTCGAGTTCAAGATCTCCGTGGGCGCATCCTCTTCCGACTGGCTGTCCGTGGCCAACGTGATCGCACAGAACCTGGCAGAAGTCGGCGTCACGGCAAAGGTGGAGTCCCCGGACTGGGCTGCCGTGGTTGCCGGCTACGAGACGGGCGATTTTGACTCCGGCATCGTCTGGAGCGCCAACGACCCCAGCCCGTACAAGTATTTCAACGCCGCAATGGGCACGTCGACCGTCAAGCCTGTGGGCACCAAGACGTTCGACAACTACCACCGCTTCGGCGATGCCAAGGCTGACGCCCTGCTGGCAGAGTTCGCTGCAGAGTCCGACGAGTCCAAGCAGAAGGACATCGCCAACAAGCTGCAGGAAGAATACGACGACGCCGCACCGCTGGTGCCGCTGTTCTCCGGTCCGGAGTGGGGCGCCTTCAATGACACCCGCTTCACCGGCTGGCCCACCGAGGACAACCCTTACGCAACCCTTTCGGTCCGCTCACCTTCTACGGTGCTTGTGCTGACCACGCTGGAACCGCGCAAGTAACTCCCCACCGCCTCCCTAGCCTCGCTCCGCTTCGGCCAGGGAACCCGGGCGGCGTGGGCCCATCACGCACCACTGCTGGCCGCCGGATCATCCGGCGGCCAGCCCCCAAACTTTTCCGTAATTCCCGAATGGAGGGAAACCGTGCGCTTCATCCTGCGCCGCCTGGGTTTCTACCTGATCGCCTTCTGGGCATCCATCACCCTGAATTTCCTGCTCCCCCGATTCATGCCCGGGGACCCCGTCTCCCGCATGTTCGCCCGCTCCCAGGACAGAATGCAGCCCGAACAGATTGAGGCCCTGCGCAAGCTGCTGGGTGTTGACGACCGGCCCCTCTGGGAGCAGTACATCGGCTACATGACCAACATCTTCACCGGGCAGATGGGCGTCTCCATCTCCCGGTTCCCCACCCCGGTCACCGAGGTCATCTCGTCCCAGATCGGCTGGACCCTCCTGCTCGGCGGAACCGCACTGGTGATTGCCGCCGTCGTGGGTAACCTGCTGGGCGTCCTCGCCGCCTGGCGGCGCGGCGGCGCGATCGACTCCGCGCTTCCACCGCTGCTCGTATTCATCGGCTCGTTCCCGTACTTCTGGCTCGCAATGGGCGCCCTGTACCTTTTCGGCGTAGTACTGAACTGGTTCCCCATCCGCCACGCCTTCACCGCCGGCCTGGAGCCCGGGTTCACGTGGGAGTTCATCGGCGACGTGGGCGCCCACCTGGTGCTTCCGGCACTCACCATCGTGCTGGTCTCCATCGGCGGCTGGATGCTGGGCATGCGGAACACCATGATCGCCACCAACTCCGAGGACTACATCACCATGGCCGAAGCCAAGGGGCTCCGTCCGGGCCGCATCATGCTCCGCTACGCAGCCCGCAACGCCATGCTCCCGTCGGTCACAAGCTTCGGCATGGGACTGGGGTTCGTGGTGGGCGGTGCGTTGCTCACCGAAGTGGTCTTCGCCTACCCCGGCGTCGGATACCAGCTCCTCAACGCCGTCCAGGGCCTCGACTACCCGCTCATGCAAGGCCTGTTCCTGACCATCACCGCCGCCGTGCTGCTGGCCAACTTCCTGGTGGACATCCTCTACGTCCGCCTCGACCCGCGCGTGCGCAGCAACTAGAGGGAGCGATCATGACAACCGCAATCCTGAAGCAACCCGGCACAACGGCCGCCAAAACCCCGGCGGCCCGCAAGCCCAACCGCAGCTTCGTCCACGGCATCCTCACCAACAAGAAGGCCCTGGCAGGCATGGCCGTGATGCTCGTCTTCATCGCACTGGCCCTGCTGGCACCGGTGCTTTTCCCCGGCGACCCGTCGCGGATCACCGCGATGGCGTCGCTGGAACCGTCAGCCGAGCACTGGCTGGGAACTACAGCCAAGGGACAGGACGTGCTCGCCCTGACCGTCCACGGCTCCCGGAGTTCCCTCTTCGTGGGGCTCACCGTGGGCTTCGCGTCCACCTTCATCGGCATCCTGGTGGGACTTGCCTCGGCGTACTTTGGCAAGTTCATTGACGAAGCCCTGTCTCTGGTGACCAACGTCTTCCTGCTCCTGCCCGGGCTTCCGCTCCTTGTCATTCTTGCCGCGTTCCTGCCGCCGGGTTTGGGAACCGTGATCCTGGTCCTCGTTGTGACGGGCTGGGCTGGGTCGGCACGTGTACTGCGCTCCCAGGCCCTGTCCATCCGCTCGAAGGACTTTGTGGCCGCGGCCGTGGTTTCCGGCGAACGGGCCGGCCGGATCATGTTCCGCGAAATCCTGCCCAACATGGCCTCGATCGTGATGGGCACCCTGCTTGCCTGCGTCATCTACGGCATCGGTGCCCAAGCAGGCCTGGAGTTCCTGGGCCTGGGCGACGCCAGCACGGTCTCGTGGGGCAACAACCTCTTCTGGGCAGGCAACGAAGGCGCCCTGTTGACCGGCAGCTGGTGGGTGTTCGTTCCCTCGGGCGTCTGCATCGCACTGGTCGCCTTCGCCCTGGCCCTCATCAACTACGCCGTGGACGAGGTCACCAACCCGCGCCTGCGGAAGATCAAAACCCCGAAAGATACCGAAAGGAGCGCCTCCAAATGACCATCTCCCAAGTGTCCTTCGGCTCCCACGAACCCGTCCTGGACGTCAAGGACCTCACCGTCAAGTACATCGGGGACACCCGCTCCACCACCGCCGTGGACCGCGTTTCCTTCAGCATCGGCACCGGTGAGGTGTTCGGGCTCGCAGGGGAATCAGGCTGCGGAAAATCGACCATTGCCAACTCGATCATGCGGCTGCTCAAGGATCCCGCGAAGATCGCAGGTGGCAGCATTTCCTTTGGCGGCAAGGACGTCCTGGCCATGAGCCCGGAGGAGCTGCGGCGCTTCCGCTGGCAGGACGTGGCCATGGTCTTCCAGTCAGCCATGAACTCACTCAACCCCGTGCTGACCATCGGCGAACAGATCGTGGACATCTTCACCACCCACGCCGGCTACTCCCGCAAGGAGTCCCTCCGGCGGGCCGGTGAACTGCTGGAACTGGTGAGGATAGACCCCGCACGCCTCAAGTCCTACCCGCACCAGCTCTCCGGCGGCATGCGTCAGCGTGCAGTGATAGCGATGGCCGTGGCGCTCAAGCCATCCCTCCTGATCCTGGACGAGCCCACCACCGCGCTGGACGTGGTGGTGCAGCAGGAGATCATGGCCCAGATCAAAGACCTCCAGCGCGAGCTCGGCTTCTCTGTCCTCTTTATCACCCACGACATGTCACTCATGGTGGAACTCTCGCACCGCATGGCCGTGATGTACGGCGGCAGGATCGTGGAGACTGCAAAAGCGCAGGACGTCTACACCAACCCCTGCCACCCCTACACCCAGGCGCTGATGGGCGCATTCCCGCCGCTCACCGGCCCGCGGGTACTGCTGACGGGACTGCCCGACGGCGTGAAGTTCCGTAACATCCCGGACCTCACCGAGGCGGCACCCGGCCATTTCGTGGCTCCGCTTGGTGCCGACGCTCCAGTGATTGATTCCGCAGACCTGGCAGGAGCCGCACGATGAGCCACTCCCTGACATCCCCGGTGGCTGCGTCCACCACACGCACCCCCGCCCTTGAAATCCGTGGCCTCGGCAAATCGTTCCCCATTGGAGGGCTGTTCTCCCGCGACTCAGTCCGCGCCCTGCACGGCGTGGATCTGACAATCAACCGCGGCGAAATCGTCGCGCTTGTGGGAGAGTCCGGTTCTGGCAAAAGCACCCTGGCCCGCTGCGTTGCCCGGCTCGAGAAGCCAAGCAGCGGCGCGATCCTGATCGACGGCGTCGACATCCTCAAGCGCGACCGGTTCCAGGCGTCGCGTGCGTTCCGGTCCCAACTGCAGATGGTCTTCCAGGACCCCTTCGGTTCACTGAACCCGGCCCACCGGATCGAGCACTTCCTGCGGAGGTCGCTGGCGATCCACGGCAAAGGCGGCGGTTCCGCGGAGGAGACCGTGCGGCGGCTCGAAGAACTCATGACCACCGTGGGACTGCAGGCCGACATGCTGAATTCCTACCCGCACGAGCTCTCCGGCGGCCAGCGCCAGCGCGTTGCGATTGCCCGGGCCCTCGCTGTGGAACCCAAAGTCATCCTCGCCGACGAGCCCACCTCCATGCTGGACGTTTCCGTCCGGATCGGTGTGCTGAACCTGATGCGGAAGCTCCGCGACGAGCAGGGAATCTCCATGCTCTACATCACCCACGACCTCGCATCCGCCCGATACCTGGCGGACCGGACGGCCGTCATGTTCGCCGGTGAACTCGTTGAGGAAGGCGAGTCCCTGGACCTGCTGTCCAACCCCGCACACCCTTACACCCAACTCCTCGTTTCGGCTGTCCCGGACCCGGCCCGGGCAGGCTCCTACGATCCCGTCCGCCGGGCCGAACTACGGCAGGCGGTGATGGCTTCGACCACGTGCGCTTTTGACGGCGACCCGAACCGGGCCTGTTCAGCCGAAGAACCCGTGCGCCACCAGGTTGGAGACCCCGAAAACCGCCACTGGGTGCGCTGCCACCTCTACCGGCCGTGGGCCGGCGCCGCCGGCCATGCCCTGGCGGGCGAACCAACCCAGCCCAGCCGTCCGGCGTCGAACGCTCACGAAGGGGCTTCCGCATGACTGAACTGACCCACCCGCTCGCAACGGTTCCACAGGATGAACTGGTGGCCCGGGCCGAAGCCGACCCCCTCCGGCCCCGCTTCCATTTCGTCTCACCGGCCGGCTGGCTCAACGATCCCAACGGCGTCAGCCAATGGGACGGCACGTACCACCTCTTCTACCAGTACAACCCGGAGGGCGCGTTCCACCACCGCATCCAGTGGGGCCACGCCACCAGCACGGACCTGGTCACGTGGAAGGACCAGCCCGTTGCCCTGGAACCGTCCCCAGGACCGGACGCCGAGGGCTGCTGGTCCGGGGTCCTGGTGAACGACGGCGGCAAGCCCACCCTGGTGTATTCGGGGCGGTCCGAGGGCAAGGAGCTGCCCTGCGTCGCCGTCGGATCCCCGGACCTCCTGAACTGGACCAAGGACGCCGGAAATCCCGTGATCGCAGCGCCGCCGGCTGGAGTAGACATCACGGCGTACCGCGATCACTGCGTCTGGCGGGAAGGAACAAAGTGGCGGCAGCTGGTGGGTTCGGGCATCAGCCAGCGCGGCGGTACAGCGTTCCTGTACGAGTCAGCGGACCTGCGGCGATGGGACTACATCGGGCCGCTGTTCATCGGCGACGCCTCGCAGGGCGATCCTGCGGACACTGACTGGACGGGGACCATGTGGGAATGCGTGGACCTTTTCCGGGCGGGACAGGGTTCGCTGGGGTCCGCACCCTCCGCCGGCTCGCCGGACGTGCTGGTTTTCTCGGCATGGAACGACGGCGACACCCGCCACCCGCTGTACTGGACCGGCCGGTACGCCGGGGACAGCTTCGAACCCGCGGCGCTGCACCGGCTCGATTACGGCGGCCGTTTCTTCTACGCACCGCAGTCGTTCCAGGATGAGTCCGGCCGGCGTGTCATGTTCGGCTGGCTGCAGGAAGGCCGAAGTGATCTCGCGATGGTGGAGGCCGGCTGGTCCGGGGTGATGAGCCTGCCGCGTACCGTCACGGCGGCCGAGGACGGGACCCTCCGCTTCGCACCCGTACCGGAAATCAAGAAGCTGCGCCGGGACCATGCCGGTCTGCGCGGGCAGGTGCTGACCGGTGACCTGGTGCCCCTGGAAACCGGTGTCTCGGGCAGGCAACTCGACCTCGAACTGGACCTTCAACTGGCACCTGGCGCAGTGGTGCGGCTCGGTGTACTGGGCTCCACTGTCCCTGGCAGTCCCGGAGGCCCCAGCGAGGAGACGGTCATCGAGCTGCGCAGGGCGGCTGACGACACCGTCAATGGCACGCTCCGCCTGGACCGCACCCACAGCAGCCTTGATCCAGCCGTTGATGCGGAAGACAAGTCAGGACCCGTCCCCATGCCCGAAGGACGGGTGCACCTTCGTGTCCTCCTGGACCGGTCCGCCGTCGAAATTTTTGCCAACGGAATGCCGCTCACCGCCCGCGTCTACCCCACGCTGGGCGGGGACCATGTCAGCCTTGCCGCCGAGGGCACGGCACAGGTAGTCTCCCTCGACGCATGGACCATGGCCGACATTTTTGACGGTGCTCGGAGTCTCCTTCCCTGAACCGGGGCCATACACCACCACCAACTTTTACAGCAGCATCGAAGCTGCCCAGCAAGAAGAAGGAACCCATGCAAGATTCACCCGCGGTCTCCCGTCGGTCACTCCTCACCGGAAGCGGCGCGGCTGCACTCAGCGGATCACTCGCACTGTCTGCGGCGTTCGCCGGACCCGCCGCAGCCGCACCGGCCAGGACACCAGATCCAGCATCAAACGGCTCAATTTCGAAAGGATCACGCCGGATGCGTCCCGCCTTTCACTTCAGCGTCCCGGACAACTGGAAGAACGACCCCCAGCGCCCCGTCTACATAGACGGGGAATACCACTACTACTACCTGTACAATGCCGACTATCTGCGCGGCGGCGGAGGCACGTCGTGGCGCCGCGCGACCACTACGGATCACGTCGCGTTCACTGACCACGGCGTCGCGATCCCGAAGTTCAGCGATGGCAACGGCGACTGCTGGTCAGGGTCTCTGGTGGTGGACGAGCGGAATACCGCCGGATACGGCGAGGGTGCGGTGATTGCCCTCGTGACGCAGGCGCCCGAAGGCCGCCAGGCCCAGTACCTCTGGTACTCGACGGACCGGGGGCGCTCGTTCCGGGCCGCCGGTCCGGCCCCGGTGCTGCCCAACCCCGGAGTTCACGACTTCCGCGATCCCAAAGTCATCTGGGACGATGACCGCGGACACTGGTTCATGGCGAACGCCGAGGGGCAGAAGCTCGGCTTCTACACATCCGCCGACCTGCGGTCCTGGCGGCGCGTTGGCGAGTTTGTACGCACCGATCTTGGGCTTCTGGAATGCCCTGACATCTTCCGCATGACCGCTGACGACGGCACCTCCCGCTGGATCCTCGGTACGAGTGCCAACGGCAAAGCCCGTGGCCTGCCCGCCACCTACGCGTACTGGACTGGCGCCTTCGACGGAACATCGTTCAAGCCTGATCAGCCCGAGCCCGAATGGCTCGACCACGGCTACGACTTTTACGGGGCAGTCACCTATCCACATCACGACGCCTCGGGTGCGGAAGATGAGACGCTCCGCCGGGCAATCGGGTGGGCGAACTTCTGGGACTACCCCCACAACACACCGACCCTTGAGACGGACGCGTACAACGGCGATGACATGATTGTGCGCGACATCCGCCTCAAACACGCGGACGGTGGGTACTACCTGGTCTCCGCGCCCACGTCAGCACTGGAAAACCACGTGAAGCGCACCCACCTCCTGGGCGACATAGTTGTAAAGGGCACCCGTGACCTCGACGTCCGCGCGACCGCTTACGACCTCACCTGCGAGCTCGTCTGGGACCCCGCTTCCCCACCTGCCAACGTTGGCCTTGAAGTATGCCGGGCAGAGGGCGGCGGCAGGCACGTTGCCGCCGGTGCATTCCTGCGGGGCCCCTTCGCCTACCTCAACAGGCGTCCAACGATCAACCCAACAGGAGGCGAAACCCAGACCCCGATCGACCCCTCGGCAGGACGGCTCACAATCCGCATCCTCGTGGACAGCACAAGCGTGGAGATGTTCCTCGGAGAAGGACGGGTGGTGCACTCGCACCGGGTGTTCCCCCTTAAAGGCGACAATGCAATCCGCCTCTACGCCCACGAAGGAGCCGCCACTTTCCGGGACCTGACCATTCACGAAATCAAGGCAACGCATTAGTCCAGGTCCTGACCGCGCTCATGGTCCGCAGAAAGACCTGCCAGGACACGCTCACAATCACCTTCGATTCGAGATAGCCATTACATACCTCAAAGCTGTTCGGGGCGCCTGGCCAAGCTGGTCACAATGCCACGTGGCCAAGCGGAACACCCATACAACGCGTCTCGGCGGAAATTGGGCCTGCTCATAGCCATAGCCCCCCGGGATACCCGGGGAACAGGCGAGCAATCGGACTATCGGGGCACCAGATGCCTGGAAATCTCGGCGGCAGCGTTCGGCAGGTCGATAGCGCCCGCGGCGACTCCGACGACGAGGTCGAAGCCTTCATCCGTGGTGAAGTCATGCCGGTGACCGTTGATCCACAGCAGCAGCACCATGAGCGTCCAAGCCGTCCGTTTGTTGCCGTCAACGAGTGGACGGAACCGGGCGACCGACTCCAACAAGGCTGCCGCCTTCACCACGAGCTCCGGATAGGCTTCCGCGCCCAGGACAGTCGTAGCCGGCCTGACCAATGCTGAGGCCAACAACCCGACATCACGGATATGGAAGCCGTACCGATCAACTACCTGAAGGGCATCCTCAATGTCCAGGTACGCTGTCACGCGTCTTCAAGGCGCTTCAGCAGATCAGCGTCATGACCCATAACAAAATCAAGACCTGCGCTGATTTCACGCCGGTGCGCGTGGCGCTGCAGAACCAGCTCTGCCCCCTGCAACAGAAGCGCGGACTTGGACGTATGTTCCTCAGCAGCCAACTTCTCCAGCCGCCGATCGAGGTCTTCAGGGACACGGAGATTCATAGCCATGCCTTCATGGTACCAAACCGGTACCCGCGTCGCTGCTGGACGCCATGTCGGGTAGACAGATCTTGGACCTCAGTGGCCGATACGGATCGGACCTCGCCTGGAGGCATCGTGCCTCAGAAAACCCTCTCGGGCATCTATTTAAGACAAGACACGGCGAGACAACTTTCCAAGACATCAAGACACCTGTCCAGACGCCACTCCAACTGGGCTATTTAGAGCGGAGGCAGGGTGTTGAATAGCTTTTGTTTTCCGAGACAACGGGAGGTTGGGTGTTTGCACTGGCAGCGATCGGAGTGCTGCTAGTAGTTGTTGGACTAACGTTGTGGCTCAGGAATCGCAAGCCCAGCACCGGATCCCATTAGCATCAGCGAGTAAGCTCCTTGGCACACGGGACTGCCCCGGTTTTGTTGACGGACCGGCCCCTTCTCTCAGCCAGCCGGGTGTCTCGAAACCTAACCGCCTCGAAACCCTAGGGATTCGAGGCAGGGAAGTTATAAGACAGAGCCTCAGACCATTCCCTACTAGACGATGGCTCCGTTATTGAGCTGCCGGCGCTGGGAACGGCCGGGGAGCCTCCACGCCCAATACGCAATCATGAGTCCAGCCGTCGCGGCCCCACCCGCGTACACCCAAGGCGAGGACCATGCCCCTTCGGGTGTGGGAATAGCAAAGGCAACCATGACGGCAGCCACGGCCAGAACGACCTCCACGGCCGCCTGCAGAGGCCTGGCCCGGTACTCAGGGTAGGCCAGCCGGACCAGAGGGATGATCGGAAGCAGGAAAAGGCCGAGGCTGAAAATCACCCAGATGATGTTGAACGCGAAGACCGCCAGGCCCAACACCAGCAGCCCAAGGAATTTCAACACGTCCGCGGCCCGGAGCGCCTTCACTGACGCCCAGCGGCTCAGCATCAGCCCCCAGGCCGGGAGCCCCAGCAGCCAGCCGCCACACCAAAAACCCAGGTCCAGCAGCGCCAAGACCACGAGCAGGGCACCGGGAAACAGGAAAACCACGGCCTGCCGCAGTGACGGGAGTTTGCCGGTCGGGCCGAAGATACATGCTCCGATCAGTATGTGGGCGCCCACGTACCCGGGTAATAGCTCAATCACGGGCACCTGGGTCATGCCGAACCCCAGAAGGGTCAGCGAGGCGACCATGACGCAGACCGCGGCGAAAGCCCACGGACGGCGGTCGGTGTTGGGCGTGGCATCCCCCAATGTCATGGACGCACTCTACCGGATATGAAGGAGCGCGGATCCGAACACTGAATGTGCCGGAACGTGAGCAGCCTGTGTTGAAACGCTAGCGGTACAAGTCAGTGCGTGGGCAGTCATGCGAGCACCGAACGCCGCCATTTAGCGGCAAACTCCACAGCCCTAGGTCGCGTTGCTTTCCTCTGGACGAGACGCCTCGTATCTCAAGGGATACGAGACAAACTAGCGTGTAGCGTTCAGTTCATGCCAAACGAAGAAAATGACAGAGGGGCACAGCTTCGTGAGTATCTGAACGATGCCCGCGAAGCAATCTTGTGGAAATGTGAGGGCTTGAGTGATGCCCAAGCGCGTACTCCTCTGACTCCGACAGGCACCCATGTCATGGGCCTACTGCTCCACCTGGCCGTCACCGAATCCCAGTACTTCATTTCATGTCTTGGACGGGAAATTGAGAACCCCACTATCCGGGGCGTTATCGAAGCCGAGGAGTCGCAGGCAGACTTCCTCCCGCCGCCGAATATGACGCTGGTCGATGCTCTTGAAATCTATCGGGAGACAACCGTCGCAGCCGATGCAGTGCTCGACGAATTGGAACTGGATTCACCGGCCGTGGTGCCTTGGTGGATAAAGCATCGTCACACTACGGTGGAACGCCTCCTGGTGCATATGATCGCCGAGTGTCATCGTCATGCTGGACACTTGGACATCGTGCGCGAGCAGTTGGACGGGTTCATCGGTTTGCGCCCATCCGCGCCGAACATTCCAGACCTCACGCCCGGTCAGTGGGACGAGCAGCTGCGGGTGAAAGAGCTAGCCCACGGGGCCGGGCCCAGTACAGCTAGGTCTCGAGGCACGTCTATACATTGGTGAATAGGCGTGAAGCCGCGCACGGTGCTTATGCTCGGACTTTCCGGTGAGGCCAAGTCACTTCGCTTCCAGTGAGCTGATCAGGTGGTCCAAGGAATCTCTGTTCCGCGAAATTTTGGAGATATCGCTACTGAGTCTTAGACGCTCGCGCAGGAGCCGTGAGCGCAATTCAGGTGTTCGCGATGAGGGGTCATTGATGCAGGGCAGAAGTTCCGCGATGGCCTTACTGCACAGTCCGGCGTTGAAGAGTTGCCGGATCAACCCGATGAGCTGAATTGCGTCGGGTGAGTAAGTCCGTTGGCCCGAAGATGAACGTTCAGTGGTTAGAAGGCCCTGTTCTTCGTAGTAGCGGAGAGAGCGCACACTCACGCCGGTCACCGCCGCCAGATCGCCGATTCGCATTGGGATTTGCCCCTCACCTTGGTGTCAGGTTTTACGGTACAGACATGACTACTGAAACTAGCCCCAAACCAGCCGTCCGGCAGCTGCGACTCATCGTTGAAGCCGAGGACTACGAAGCGGCTTTGACGTTCTATCGCGATGTGCTGGGACTGACAGAGCAGGCGGTCTTTGAAGGCGACGGAGATGCACGCGTCACGATCCTCGAAGCAGGCAGGGCAACGCTCGAACTCTCCAACCCCTCGCAGGTAAAAATGATTGACCAGGTAGAAGCCGATGGTCAGCCCAGCGCGAAAATCCGGCTCGCCTTCGAAGTGGACGATTCTGCCGCTAAGACCAAGGAACTGGTTGAAGCCGGCGGCACCTTGATCGCTGAACCGAGAGAAACCCCATGGAAGTCGCTGAATTCCAGGCTCGCGGCACCTGCGGGTCTTCAGGTCACGCTGTTCCAGGAAGTCGAATCCCTTCAGGAACGCAGCACCAGATCCGGTTTCAAACGCCCCTGATTCCAGGAAGCAGACCAACCAGGCACTACTGGTTGATCCGCTTCCAACCTGCTGCTCCACGGCGGCGCGCGATTTAGCGGTGCGTTACCTTGAGATGGTCTGGCTCGGCGAAGCCGGTTCTTCAGGTTTCCGTGGCGGGCACCGCGTGACTTCAGGCGCTGTATGGAGGACACCATAAAGATGATTGCGGTGATGGCTAGGCAGCCACCTACCCAGGTCGGGGACGCGTAGCCCATTCCCGCGGTGATGGTGATCCCGCCCAGGTGTGCGCCGAGGGCGTTTCCCACGTTGAACGCGGAGATGTTTACCCCCGATGCGAGGGTGGGTGCCTCCTGCGCAAAGTGCAGGACGCGGACCTGCATGCCGGGCACGGCTGCGAACCCGAAGACCCCGAGCAGGAACAAAGCGCTGGCCGCCGTCCACTGGGTCTCCAGGGCCACCGTGAAGCTGAACAGGATGACAGCCAGGGCGCACAGGAGCACGAGGAGGCTCTTGTCCAGGTTCCTGTCCGCTGCTTGGCCGCTGAAAATGTTGCCGGCGAACAGACCAACGCCGAAGAGGACAAGCATCCACGGCACGGCTGTTTCCGGGAAGCCGGCGACCTGCGTGAGCATCGGGGTGATATAGGTGAATGCGCCGAACATTGCGCCGAAACCAAAAACGGTGACAAGGATGGACAGCCACACCTGGACGTTGGTGAACGCACTGAGCTCCAGCCGGAGATTAGCCGGTTGGTTGGCGGGCTGGGTTCTGATGAACGCGAGCATCCCGATCAGGGCGATGATCCCGATGCCGGTAATGGCCCAGAACGTGGACCGCCAGCCGAAGTTCTGCCCGAGGAAGGTACCGAACGGGACGCCGAGGACGTTCGCGGTAGTGAGCCTGGCAAACATAATGGAGACCGCGGCGGCCTTCCGGTGCGGTTCCACGAGGTTCGCTGCAAGCACGGCCCCGACCCCGAAGAACGCCCCGTGGCACAGCGCGGCCACGATCCGGCCGATGAGCATCACGGTGTAGTCGGGGGAGAGTGCCGAGATGAGGTTCCCCGTGATGAACAAGACCATGAGCAAGGCGAGGGTATTTTTCGGATTCCGTCCGGCCGCGACCGCTGTGACGAAGATTCCGCCGAAGGCGACGCTGAGCGCGTAGACGGACACGAGGTAGCCCGCGACCGGGATGCTGACATTGAAGTCAGAGGCGACTTCGGGAAGGAGCCCGAGGATGACGAATTCGGTGAGCCCGATCCCGAATCCGCCGGCTGCGAGGGCTATCAAGCCTAGGGGCATTGTGTCGCTTCTTTCTGCCGGGTAGTGGTGCCCGGCCGGCCAGGCGAAAGCCTCAACCAGCCGGACGCCGGGATGGGGGTTTAAGCCGTGACGGGTGCGGGCTTCCGGAGGAACAGGGCAACCATCACGGCTGCTGCCAGGCAGAGGGCGGCATTGATGCCAATCGCCGGGAGCACCGCGCTCAGGACCCGTCCCGGGGCGGCGTCGCTGGTACCGTGCTGGAGCAGGGACGCGGCGATGATGGTGCTCATGACGGGGATGCCCATCGTGATGCCGATCTGCTGGCTCATGGTCGTCAGCCCCGTGGCGAGGCCCTGTTCAGTGTCGGGGAGCCCGGTGGTGGCGGTGACCATGAACCCGACGATCGCTGCAAGGTTCGCGACGCCGCCGACGAACGTGGCGATCAGCACGATCACTAGCGAAGCCTGGTCGGTGTTGATGAAGAGCAGTGAGCCGGTGGCTGCAGCCTGGATGGTCAGGCCGGTGATGATGGTGTTCTTGTTGCCGAGTTTGCCGATCAGTTTCGGGGCGATGACGCCACCCACCACGGTGCCGACCCCGAGGACGGCGAACGCCAGCCCGGCGCCGAGCGGTGTGTAGCCGAGGACCTGTTGAAGGTAGAGGGTCAGGACAAACACCAGGGACGTTTCAGTCGCGAACGCCAGGATTCCGGCGATGTTGCCCCAGGCGATGTTGTTCCTCCGCAGGATGGCCACGGGCACCAGCGCGTGTGCTGTGTTTTTCTCGATGAAGAAGAACACGACGACCAGGAACAGGCCCCCGGCGAGGGGTCCCCAGGCCAGGCTGTTGGCCCAGCCCTTTTCGCCGGCAGTGGTCAGGCCGAAGACGAGCAGCAGCAGCGCCAGTGTCACAGTGACCGCTCCAGGGACGTCGAGCTTCGTTCTGTTGCCGCGGGCCGACTCGGTGAGAAGCTTGGCTGCAAGCACTAGGACGAAGACGGCGATGGGGACGTTGATGAAGAACGCCCACCGCCACGACAGTAGATCAGTCAGGAGCCCGCCGAGGATCGCACCGGCGGTGAACCCGGCAGCCATCAGTGACCCATTCAGGCCCAGGGCCTTGTCCCGCAGCGGGCCTTCCGGGAAGGACGTGGTCAGCAGCGATAGTGCAGCCGGCGTGACAGCGGCGGTCGCGAGGCCCTGGGCGACGCGGGCGGCGAGCAGGAGGCCGAGGTCGGTGGCGAGGCCGCCGACCAGTGATCCGATGCCGAGCAGGGCCATGCCGGCGATGAAGAGCCGTTTGCGGCCGAACAGGTCAGCGACCCGACCGAAGAACAGGGTGAACCCTGCGGCGCACAGCGCGAAGGACGTGGCGATCCATTGCAGGTGCTCCAGGGAGAACCCCACGTCTGCCCCGATCCGCGGCAGGGCGACATTGAGAATAGAGAAGTCCACTGCGAGGGTGAAGCTCGCGGTCAGCAGCAGGACCATGATCAGCCGTTGCCGCCCCGTCATCCGGACAGGGGTGTCTTGGATCGGTGGTTCCGGTGGTGCGGTGAATTGAGGGAGGGGCGTGGTGTCTTTGGTTGTCATCGCGCGAGTATCCAATCCGTGGGGGGCGTGAGCGGGTTTTCCTCTCCACCTTGCCGACGGCCGGCAGTAACAGCTACGCCGTGTTGTGGGTAGCACGGGCAGTGCTACCCAGGTTCTCGATTGATCGTGAATACTCGGGGATATGAACGAATCAGCGATGGGCGACTTCCTGCGCAAGCGCCGGGCGGCTCTGACGCCGGCGGATGTGGGCCTGATGGATTACGGCACGCGCCGGGTGCCGGGGCTGCGCCGGGAAGAAGTGGCCATGCTGGCGGGCATGAGCGTGACGTACTACGCCCGGCTGGAACAGGGCCAGCACGTCAACGCCTCCGACGCTGTCATCGACTCGCTGGCCCGCGCCCTGGCTATGACGGAGGTCGAACGGAAACACCTTGTGGATCTGTCCGGGGCCAAGCGCCGCACAGCCAAGACCACGCGGAGCAGACCGGATCGCGTCCGGCCCGGAACTAAGCGCCTGGTTGAGTCCATGGGCAATGTCCCGTCGGTGGTGCTGGGCAAACGCACTGAAGTCCTGGCCTGGAACCGGGCCGGACACCGGCTGGTCGCCTCCCACCTGGGCTTCGACGCCCCGGACACGCCATCTGAACGCCCGAACATGACCCGGATGCTCTTCCTCGACGAGGCCACACGCAGCCTGTACCCGCACTGGCGCACCGAAGCCGGGCGTGCGGTGGCATCCCTGCGGCTGCTCTCCGGACGGTTCGCCGATGACACCGGGCTGGCTGCCCTCGTTGGAGAACTGACCCTCAAAAGCCCGGATTTCGCGAACATGTGGGCCGAACACCCCGTGGAGAACTGCATGTCGGGACACAAGACACTCAACCACCCCCAGATCGGATCACTGGAGCTGGGGTTCGAGGTCCTGACCATGCCGGACGATTCCGGCCACCGCGTCCTCACCTACACCGCAGAACCGGGAAGCGAAACTGCCACAGCCCTGGCCCGCCTCCAGCGGCCGTCCCTGACCCTTGCGCGGGAAGGAGCGCATTTTGATCAGGCAGTCTGATACAGCGATCAGTCACCACTTCAGCAGCCAGCTATATCAGTCCACTGCGCCGTTCTCGCACTTCGTACGGCATGGAGACACCGGCTACACGGCGGGCATCATCGGCCAAGACCCTTCAAGCGGTGCCTTGGTCTCCAGTGACGTCACCGAACAATGCGCAGCAATGCTGGCCAATCTGGAGTCGCTGCTCAATGAACTGGGACTGGGGATGAGCCACATTATCCGCATGACGATCTACCTCACTGACTACCAGGATTTCGACGCCATCAATACCGTCTATGCCCAACGACTGACCCCACCGTTTCCGGCCAGGACCACCGTCCAAGCGGCTGGTTTGCCGCTGGGTGCGAAGGTGCAGATCGAGGCAACAGTTCATCTTCCCAACATGGGATAACGCCTGAGGTTTGCAGCACACTAAGGATCTGTCTCGAAACCTCTGCGCCTCGAATCCCTAGAGATTCAAGAGAGCCGGCGCGCAATGGTGCGACAAAGAGGGATCACAAAACGCCGCCATTTATCGGGAAACTCCACATATCAAAGGAACCGTCCTTCCGGCCAAGGCCGCTTAGGCTGTCTCAGAAACCGTTGCTTTACTACTAAGACGGGACGACCACTCCTCAATGAGTCCTAGCACCCGGCTTCCCCACGTGGGGAGCCGGGTAAAGGATCCTTCACCGGAACGCGATCTGAGCGTGGCCTTTTAGTGCGTACTCTGATGCATTAGACGCAATGAAGAGCCGAGGAAATGCCGGAACGGCCGGTCACCCCCAATGATGACCGACCGTTCCGGGGTGTTCATGCGCCCAGTTCGCTAGGGCGCGGAGTCCACCACGGATGTGCGTACCGAGGTCCAGCCGGTGACGGTGCCAGCAGGAGAGCCTGGGTAGTCCTTCAGGAGAACATTTTGTTCGCCGATGACCAGACCCGAATCCGGGTCGATGATGATGTCGGTCCTTGCCGCACCATCAGGTGATGGAACGCCGATAGCGGTGCCCGTCCTGCCGTCAATGGTTGCTTGCCGGTCACTGAGTTTGACACCTGGAATGAGGGCGGCGACCTTGTAGAGGGCGGCGCGAAGTTCGGCTGGAACGGCACCGGTCCGCAGGCCGTCCGCAATGGTCACGAAGGCTTCACTGTCGGGGGTCTTGCCGGCGCCTTTGGTCCGTTCGTAGATCAGGTCGAGAAGAGCGCGGGGGTCCTTGGGCGACATCGCATCTGCAAAACAGCGCGGCGCTAACAACGGGCGGGAACCGGCACCGAGGTTCGTCCAGAAAGCACGCTACGGAGTATCAAAGGTTGCTTCACTCAGGTCTCCGGGATTAGCAGGGAGACGCTACCAGTTCCTGCGCCAGGCAAAGCCAGCCTGGAGCCCTGCATCGTCCTTCGGTGGATTCCTGGATCAGGTTCCCATTCCCAGATGTGCTCCGCCTGCAACATCAAGGGATACGCCGGTGATGTAACGGTTGTCCGGATCGGCAAGGAAAAGGATGGCGCGGGCGACTTCGTCTGGTTCGGCGAACCGGCGCATGGGAAGCTGGGCGGCGCGCTTGGCCCGGTTGGCGGCTGCATCCGGGCCCGAGTCCTTCGCGAATTGTGCCCACATGGGAGTGTTTACCGGGCCCGGCGCGATGGCGTTGACCGAGATGCCGTTGGGGCCGAGCAGCTCGGCGAAGGACCACATGATGTGGAGCACTGCGAGTTTGCTTGCGTTGTACGGCAAATAGTTGAGTCGTGCCTCTTTAGCTGCAACGGAGGAGAGGATCACGATCGCACCGGCAGTTCCGGTCCCAATCATTGATTGCGCGGTTTCCCGGACCATGGAGAAGGTGCCCGAACCGTTGATCCGCATGATGGAGTCGAATTCTTCGGTCGTTGTTTTCATGATGTCCGGCGTGGCACCCAGGACTCCAGCTGCATGGACAAGCGCGTCGATGCGCCCGTACCTGGTTGTGACATCACGGACGACGGTGGCGCATTGTTCTTCGGAGGTGATGTCGAGCGTGAAGAAGCCGGCTAGCTCTTGGCCCTCCTTCGCGCCGCGGTCGGCACCTATGACGATGGCCCCTTCGGCTGTGAGGGCGTCGACGACTGCGTCGCCGATTCCGCCGCTTGATCCGGTTACCAGAACGACTTGGTCTTTAAGGCTCATCTGATAACTCCGCTTGTCCGTTGCTGCCCAGCGACTGGCTGGCGGGCTGCTCGTTTCATCTTTCCAGCTCCTTAGTTGAGGTGTTTCAAAGGGTGTCCCCGCTCCGGGCGCGGCTGCTTCAGTGAGCGCCGCTCCGCGCCCTGACCTGCTGCCGCACTGTTGAAGCCCAGGTTCTCTGCCGTCCCCGGTCCAGAATGGCGCAGGCGCCCGTGCTGCCTAGCTGTTGCCGCTGGTGGCGTGGCTGGCCCATTCCCGGCCTGCTTGTTCTTCTGTGGGCAGTCCCGAGGCGGCGAGGACTTGGTCAAGCAGCCTCTGGGTATGGACAGCTTCCCGGCCGGAGGTCAGTGGCTGGGCCCTGTCGGCGACCCGGTCCAGGAAGTGATGGACGGCGGCGGAGAATCCGAGCGTGTCGGTGGCCGTTGCCCAGCCGTACGCCTCGGCGCTGAGCTCGCGTGATGTGGTGACTCCCTGGACAGTGGTCGAGACGGTTTCCGGGGCCCTGACTTCTACGGTCTTGCCGTCGCCGTAGGCATCGAGTTTTTCGCTCCAGGCACCGGCTGTCCGGGCTGCCATGAGCACTCCGGTGTTGCCGGTGCTGAAGCGGATCATGGCCGCGACGCCGTCTTCCTCCCACGGGTCGTCGCCCGCTGCGTGCGCCGCCACGTCAACAGGTTCGCCACCGCAGTACCAGCGGAGCAGATCGACCATGTGGATGGCGTTCTCGAAGGTTGCGCGGTATTCCGATCCGGGGCGGTTCTTCTGGGCCACGCAGAAGGTAGCGCCCTTCGTGCCAAACAGCTCCCGGCCGGCGGTGTAAACGGGGGCATAGCGGCGGTTGAAGTCGACCATCAGGATGCGGCCGCGCTCGTCGGCGAGGTCTGCCAGACGTTCTGCCTCCTCGGTTGCCGGGGCCAGAGGCTTTTCGCAGAACACATCGACGTCGCGGCTCAGGCACAGTTGGACTGCGTGGGCATGCTCGGAGCGGGGCGTCAGGACGAAGACTGCGTCCAGGTCCTGCGCACCCAGCATGTCATCGACCGACTTGTAGGCGGAGCCGAAGCCCCAGCGTCGGACCAGGTTGCCCGGATCCTCACGGCGTGACACCAGTGCGGCCAGCTCAACGTCATCGCGCTGGACGAGTGTGGGCAATTGGGCAATGGTCGCGATGTTTCCGGCGCCGATGACGCCGACGCGGAGGCGGTTGGTGTTCATCGGGCGTTCCTTACATGGGCGGGATCAGAGAGCATGGCGCGCAGGACGTCGGCTGATTCCCTGAATCCGTCCTCGGGCTTGGGAAGGTCTTGCCGGTGCCAGCGGTATTCAAGTTCGATGCTGAGCACGTCGTCGTAGCCGTACTGAAGCAACCCGGCGAGGATTTGGGGCCAGGGAACGACGCCGCTTCCAACGACTCGGGACCGTACCGTGCGCTCGGATGCGTTGACCCGGGCTGTTTCGGTTGCGCGGAACGCTGCGTTGGGGTCGGTGAAGACAAGGTCCTTCACGTGCACGTGGCCGATCAGGTCGCCTTGGACAGCGAGGGCCTGTTCGAATTTTTCGTCGTGGGTGAATGTCAGGTTCGCCTGATCGTACAGAACACGGATGGCCGGGTGCGCGACCTCGCGGACCAGGGCTGCAGTTTCGGCCGCGGACTGGGTCATTGTGCCGAAGTGGTTCTCAACGCACAGCCGTACGCCTGCCTGTTCAGCTTCAGGCGCAAGGGTCTGCAACGCATGCACGAGCTTTGCCCACCGCCGGGCATGGTCGGAGTCCCCGGCATGCCAGGACCCGGCGTAGACACGGACCCGATCGGCCCCGACCATATGCGCGGTTTCAATGGCACCCCGAAATTCATCGACCGCGCCGCGCCACTCCACGTCCTCAAGGGAGTTGATGGCTGTCGTGTATGGCGTCAGGCCTACGATCGGCACGCCTTCACTGTCGGAAGCCTTCAATGCCTCCATCGCGGCGCGCCGATCTCCCAGAGGCAGCCCTGACAGGTAGTCGTCTTGGTAGATAACCTCCGCGGCGTCGAGGCCGGCGGCTTTGAAGAGCGCCAGTGCCTGGGGAACCGTGTGGTCCGGGGTTCCGAGTGTGTGACCTGCAAGCCGCATCATTGAGTGTCCTTTCTGGAAGTGTTTGGAGCCGCTGCCCAGTCCGCGGGACCGACCAGCCTCGGTGGGGCTGCGACGCGGGACCGGTCGACGATCTCCATCAGCAGGCCCCAGGGGGTAAGGAAGTAAGTCCAGCGGTTGCCGGCTACGCGCGGGCTATCGCCTGCGACTTCTTTGCGCTCACCGAGCACCCGTACCCCAGGTATTTCCCGGAGCACGGCGAGCGCTTCATCGACGTCGTCCACGACGAAGCACAGGTGGTGTCCGCCGGCATCACAATGCCGCGGCGGGGTTTCGCGCCGCTCAGCACTGCTCCATTCGAAGAGTTCAATATTGAGGTTCGGGGGCAGTCGCAGCATGGCCAGCGTGAGTTTCGCGTCTGCCGGGACGTCAAAGTTTGTGGGCATGAATTCTTCGTCGGGACCCCGCTCTGAGCGGTACAGTTCCTCGGCCCCGAGCACGTCGACGAAGAACCGGATACCTTCCTCAAGGTTGGGGACGGTCAGGCCGACGTGGTCCGTGTGCTGGAGCCCCGGCAGCCGCCGCAGTGTTTCTGCTGGGGCGCCATCCATTTGCGCGGTCATGCGCGCGGTCCCGAGGTGGAGCCACGGACCAGAAGCTCAGGCTCGAGGACGATGTGGTCCACGGAGCCGTCGATATTCTGCTTCTCAGCCAGTTCGATGGCGATGTGGCCCATGTCGGCGATCGGCTGCCGCACCGTTGTCAGAGGAGGGTTGAACCGGGCTCCAAGGGCCAGACCATCGAAACCGATGACCGACACGTCCTCCGGAACACGCACGCCGCTCTTGCCGAGGGCCGAGATGACCGCAAAGGCCACCATGTCATTGGCCGCGATGATCGCCGTCGGCGGGTTGTCCATTTCGAGGAAATGCTCTGCCCCACGCGTGCCAGCATCCAAGTCCGATCCACTGTCCAAAACGACGGGCGTGCTGCCGCTCTCCGCTGACAGCTCCAGGTACGCCTCTATCCGGTCCTGGGCGGTGTGTGTACCGGCGATACCGGAGACGTAGCCGATCGAGGTGTGCCCCAGTGAATGCAGATGGTCCAGGGCGAGCATGATTCCGCGGCGGCTGTCGACGGTGACCGTTGGGACCGCATCGTCGCCTTCCACCCGGTCGATCACGACCACCTTGTGTCCGAAGTCGAAGCGTTTCAAGGCCTCGGTATCGACCTTTGTGGAGGGCGCGACAATCCCGAACGGGGCATACATGGCCTGCATGGCGGTGAAGTAACCCTCAGTTTTGGCAGGGTCACCATTGGTTACGCAGAGCAGCAGCTGGTAGCCGCGCTCGTCCGCCGCCTGCGTCATCGTCTTGGCAAGTTCTGCAAAGAACGGGTTGGTGATGTCAGGGACGATCAGCGGGATGAAGGTGCTGGTTTTTCGTCGAAGCGCCTGGGCGAGTGGACTCATCGTGTAGCCCAGCCGCTCGGCGACCCGGAGGATGTGCTCGCGTGTTTCGCTTTTCACAGCTTCCGGGCGGGAGAATGCCCGGGAGACGGTGGACCGGTGGACACCGGCGGCTTTCGCGACAACGTCAATACTCAGGTCAGGCATGTTCTTTTCCTCCGTGCTGGTCGTCATATGCCTGCCAAATGGGGCGCATGACGTTTTCGAGCTGGGCCAGCGTCGGCAGGCCCCGGAATCCATCTTCCAGTGTCTGGGCCACACGCCGTACGAACGGACCGTACAACGGGTCGCTGTCCACGTCGATTTTGGCGGACTCCGTGGTCCCGTCCACGGCGGTGAAGGTAGCAGAGCCATCGGAGTCAACGGAGGCGAATCCTGCTTCACCGACCGAGGTGTAGCTGCAGTAGCGCTTAAGCGGGGAGCCGGGAAATGCGTAACCGACCTCCACGATGGCTTCCCGCCCCTCCGGCGTGGAGATGATGAGGCTGGCGTGGTCCTCAACGGCTCCGCCGTGCAGAACCGACGAAAGCCGCGAGTCGACATGTGCCGCCGGTTCTGCGCAGCTCTGCAGGAACAGGTCGACAAAGTGGGGGCCCAGGTTCGCCAGGCATCCCCCGCCTGCGCTGACAGGATCGAGCATCCAGGGATTGGCGTTGTCGAGGTAGCGGGACGGCGGTCCGGCAATGAATGACGTTCGCTGGTACGTCGGCCGCCCTGCCTTAGCAAGCCATCGGTCGGTTGGACCGTCCCGCTGGACCAGCGGGACGGTGGCAGGGACGCCGGCTGCATCGGCGGCCTTGCGCACAGCAGAGAGTTCGGCAAGGGAAGTTCCCAGCGGCTTCTCCACCACGAAGGGAATACCGCGTTCGATCAGGGCGTGACACTTCTCCGCCATGTCGGAATGGGGGCCAAAAACGTAGGCGAGCCCAATGTCGGGAAGGTCAACCAGCTTCCGCCAGTCAGCTTCCACCGGTGCTCCCCAGCCATCGGCCAGGCCCTGGACGAGGGACACGTCGTCGTCACTGACGCCGACGACCTGATGCATTTCGGCAATCGCCTGTGCGTACAGCGGAACGTGCCAGTGGGAAGCACCAAGAATGATTGTTCGTTCGTGAGTCAACCGCGATACCCCCTTGTATGAGATCGGTTGCTGAGATCGGTTGCAATAACACTATGGATGGTGGGAGAGTTTGTCAACGACACCACAACAGCGGCCCAGGTGATAAGCAAAACCAAACCCGCTTGGGCCCAAGAAAGGCCACCATGTACAAGAAACTTCGCACCCTGCAGACCATCGATGAATCCGGCGCCGTCCTCATCGTCCGCCTTGAGAACGCAGACGTTGCCGAACGCGTTGCCGAAGCTGCCATCGCCGGAGGTTTCCGCGCCCTTGAAATCACACTTTCAATCCCCGGAGCCGTCGAGGTAATCCGCCGGCTCTCCGCCAAACATGGGGCCAATGGAGTCGCGATCGGCGCCGGAACGGTGCTGGACGAACACTCGGCCTACGAGTGCATCCGCGCCGGCGCTGAATTCCTGGTTAGTCCCCAGCTGAACCCGGCCATGATCCGGACAGCGAACCGGTACCAGGTACCAACAATCAGCGGGGCTTACACACCGACTGAGCTTGTCAACTCCGCAGAGGCGGGCGCTGACATCCTCAAGCTCTTCCCCACCGAGGCCGGCGGCATCCCCTACGCCAAGTCCGTGCTCGCTCCGCTGGCACACCTGCCGATCATGCCGGCAGGCGGCGTAACGCTGGAGAACGTCAGCGAATGGTTTGCCGCGGGCGTTGCAGGTGTCGGCGTCGGCAGCTATGTGACCAAAGCTTGGCAGCCCGATGGCGACTTTGGCCGCGTCACCAAAGCCGCCGAAGAGTTCCTTTCCGCAGTGGCAGAGGCCCGCCGATGACAGTCCCCAGCGTCTTTATTGTCATCGGCCCGGCGGGCTCCGGGAAAACCACGATCGCGCAGAGAACAGCACAAGAAAACAACGCGGCATACCTGGACAAAGACCGGATATGCGGACGCTTCGTCGAGTTCGCGCTGAAGGCAACTGGACACGACCCCACCGACCGGGAATCCAACGACTACTATCGCGACAACCTGCTGCCCCTCGAGTACGAGACACTCATGGACGTGGCCGGAGCCAACCTGCGTCTGGGCCGGTCCGTCGTGCTCGATGCCCCTTTCGGAGCCTACTTTGACGATCCGGATTTTCTGACGCGCGCGGCAGAAAAGTTCCATTGGCCACCTTCTGAGACCACGGTGGTGCGGGTAAGGGTCCCCCAGGACCTTCTGCGGGACCGGCTGACCCGCCGCGGCCTGGAACGGGACCAGTGGAAGCTTTCCCATTGGGATGAGTACTGGTCCGTCTATGGGAGTTTGGAATGCGCGTGGTCAGGCGTGCAGTACCTGGACTTCAACAACGAGACACCCCTTCCGGCAGAGGGGTGACGGCTCAGCCGCCAGAGCCGCTCATTTCGGCCAGTTCTACGCGGGCCGCTCTTTCAGCCTGCAGCATGAATTGGCCACACCACCCCTAAATCGACCGAGGCAGCACGACTGCCTCCAGTGCACAAAGTGGCTGCTGTCCTCCGGAGGCGGCAATGCCAGAATCTGCGACGCGACTCACAAAAAGACGTTGACAAGTCTCTTTTGCCACCCTTAGTGTTGTTGCAACCGATCTCTGCAACCGATCTCAGCAATCGATCTTATTGGCTCCGGTGAAAAGCCGGAGGACCGATTGCCTCCGGTGCAATCCCTAACCCCTCCTCAGCAAACGTGAAAGTATGGAGAGTTCAATGAAGACCTCAAAAGATGCGCTCGACAGCTCGGGCCCTTCTGAATTTTTGGAAGTGCCGGAGCCGCCCCGGCGCTCCGTCAACATGGTGGCAGGCACGATCGGCCACTTTGTGGAGTGGTACGACTGGTACATCTACGGGCTGCTGGCAGCGGTGTTCGCGGGACAGATATTCCCAAGCGAGAACCCCTTCGCGTCCCTTGTCGCAGCGCTGCTCACCTACGCCGTCGGTTTTGTTATACGCCCGCTCAGCGGAATCATCATCTCGCCGCTGGCCGACCGTTACGGCCGCCGGCTCATCCTGACGCTGTCCATCTCCGGAATGGCGCTCGGCTCTCTCATCATCGGCCTCACCCCCTCATTCGCGACGATCGGCTACGCAGCACCTGTTCTCTTCCTGGTTGCACGCATCCTCCAGGGAATCTCGGCCGGCACCGAGCAGCAAAGCGCCATCGCGTTCATGGTCGAACACGCTCCCGCGAACCGGAGGGGCCTGTTCGGCTCGTTCTCCAACATGGCAAGCGGCCTCGCAACCCTCGCAGCGACCGGTTCCGCCGCAATCGTGACATCATCCTTTGCTCCCGCCGAACTCGCAGCCTGGGGTTGGCGAATCCCGTTCGTCATCGGCGGCGTTCTCGGCGTCGCCGGTCTCATCCTGCGGGCCCGCTCGGATGAGACCCCTGAGTTTGAGGCAGCTGCCCTCGTCGATCAAAAGTCCGCCTGGGCGCGCCTGAAGGACCTGATCCGCGAACACCCGAAGGCTCTGCTCCAGGCAGCGGCACTCTCTGCCCCGGCAGTGGCCTACTACACCTGGGCCACCTTCCTCCCCACCTATGCCAAGCTGACCACCGGCCGGGACCTGTCCTCCACCCTGGCCGGGAGCGTTATCGGGCTGGTATTGCTCGTGGTCATCGTGCCGGTCTGCGGATACCTTTCCGACCGCCTCGGCCGACGCAAGATCTTCCCCATCATCGGTGCCATCGGCATGATCGTGCTCTTCTACCCACTGCTTCTGCTGCTGAACCAGCCAGGCTTCTGGGTATACGTTCTAGTTTCGGCATCCGGGTGGGTAGTTCTCGGTATTTGGCAGGCCGTTTACCCGACAATCCAGGCCGAGCTCTTTCCGGCCTCAGTCCGGGTAGCAGGCATCGGCTTCGCGCACCAGATCGTCATCGCCGTCTTCGGTGGCACCGCACCACTTATCGCCGCTGCATTCGTCGGCGCCGGACAGCCCATGTTCGTTGCGTACTACATGATCGCCATTGTCACCCTCTCCCTCATCGTCTACTTCACGCTCCCCGAGACCGGCAGCAAGGGCCCACGTGCCACCGTCGCACCGGCAGACCCCGAAGTGCTCGAAGGAGAGCACCTGCTCTTCGAGACTCCACACGGCGGGACCCAGGCGAACGGTTCCAAGGCGTAGACCTCCATCTCCTCCCCAGCACTGCACATGAAGAAGGCCCTCGACCGGCTCCGGTCGAGGGCTTTCCCCTTCCCGGCCGGGGCCGGCTCCAAGATGAGGCACACGTCAGGCTGGCGTGTGCCAGGTGTCAGAGTAGGGCCCCTCCTCCATTTTTGTGGCGATGGCTCAAGAAACTCGTAGACCCAAACCGGACACTTCTGACTCCGCTCAAACCGCCACGCCACTCAAAAGGACACGGCCAGGTCATTCGTCGGTTTCATGCCCGTCCGGACGTACTGCAGCCGGTCAATGGGCACATAGGAAGGCAAACAAATTCACACTGCCAGGGCTGCCGCGCCGCCAGCTAGTGCCCCAAGAACTCAGAGCGGCCAGGCCCCTCCCTGCACTTTTTGTACAACCAGATCCAGCGTCGCTGTCTGTCATTTCCAGCACCTGGATGGGCCACTCCCCTGCGGAATCGAGGCGGTATGCTCGGCCGGCAATCTGGAATCTGCTGCAACGCCCACAAGTCGGCCCCAGCGGCCCTTAAGGCAGAAGTAAGTGTTGACACTGTCCACACCTCCTTTGGCAGGACAAAACAGCGGTTCCCCAGTTCCCGCGCCCAAAAAGCGGGGCCGTCCAAGTAAGTTTCGCACCGCAATCGGCGAAGTCATGTTGTGCCCGCTCCCCCGGTCCATGAACAGGTGTAGGCCACCCCCGGCCAACCCGAGACAACCAACACGAGGTACCGCATAACCGCAGCCACAGCAGGCGGAAGGCCCACCAGCAAGGGCCTTGAACCCGCCACCCCACACACCTGCACAGGCCACCGCGGCGGCCAGGCCACAGCCCGCGAACCAACCCGTCAGAGCGACGAGAATCAAGCTTTGTACACACGTCAAAGCAAAATCGCCTCTGACGAGGCGATATGTCGTGCCCGAGGTGGGACTCGAACCGTGTTCCAGGCCTTGCAAACACTGGGAACTCCAGAAAACGTACCGAATCCGAGCTAGTACGGCCGATGGACGGCCCAGTCCGAAGCCAAAAGTGTTGACATTGTCAACGCCTTTCTTTTTGCCCAATTCCCAACGCCACGAGCGGCGGTCGCGCCCCTTTAGGCGCGGAAATTGGAATGCGCCGGTTGAAGTTCCGACCACAACTATCAGGACTGCCCCTTCTGCGTCCCGAGCTCTTGTTAATTCCCCGCGGAGGGTGTCGGTGCCGACTCCGGTCGCGGTTTCTTGGCCCACAACACATTCTTCAGAAGACCGGTCTGGTCAATGTGTACGAGGCCGGCGTCATATTGCCGGAGGGTATCGTAAGTCTTCCTCATCTCGGCGCGGTCCACTATTAGGCCGCGTGCGACGGCGCTGCTGAGGATCCACGCTGTGTCGATGACCCTGATACCGAATTTGCTCGCCAGTTGCTGGCCTCTGTACTCGTCGATGACGACGTAGACTTCCTCGCCCCGGACTTTGCGCATCATAGCGTGGGCGATAACCAGGATTTCACCAAGATCTCTATTTTCGGTAAGCCGCTGCGCGAGTGGCATCCCGGAGAGCTTTTTCACGGCAACAGACAGTGCTTCCGCGTCTTCTGACGAGACCGACGAGTCGAGTATCCCGACGTGGTCGTGGTCGGTCAGCAACCGCCAGTTGTTGACCGTGGACACTGGGAAGTCTCGGCGGTTCGATCCGCGCTTTCCAACCTCGTCGTCTACTACGTCCGGAACGCGAAGCTGGTTGGAACCCCGCTGGAGAACTTCAATCAGAAGGTTCTGCTTCGAAGCGGCGCAGAATGTGATGCACGGTCCCGCATCCAGGATCGTTATCTGGGCGGCCATGGGGTCAGGCTGGGCCGAATGCGTCTAGGTCAGCCCAGGCTACTTCGATGGTCTCAGGAATGATGCCGGCCTCTTCAAGTTCGCTGAGCTGCTGATCCGGGTCCACGCCGCTGAGCGCTGCGAGACCTTGGACGGACACGAGGTTGCGGATGTAGCCCTCAGTGGTATTTTCGATGAGCCGTTGCGGAGGCCTCGGTGTTCGGCTCTCCGCGGCCATGGCCCGGTAGTCTCCGATCCACCCGTATCGCAAGGCCAGGCCTTGGGCAGTCTCACGCCACCAGTCCGACTTTTGTGTCAGGGTAATCCACCCGTCGGATTGCATCTGGATCAGAGCGAACGCTGGTGAAACCTGGAAGTGCCTCACAACCGACGAAAGGTGTCGGACGCTCACCTCACCCCGCTCGGCGCTCAGGTCTTCAAGGAAAGCCGACAGACCTTGGATGGGTGCCAGGAGATGGCGAGCGAAAGTGTCCGCACGGATTTCTTCCGGCGTTCGCTCGGACGGGTCGTGCCGCAGACCAGCCTCGTAGTCGGCGAAGACGATGTGGCCGAGTTCGTGCCCCAGCGATGATCTCTGGCGCTCCGGGATGCCGGTCGTAGCCACGCCGATAATGGACTTTCCTCGCACCGGATCGGTTACCACCATGCCGTCCATACCCTCGGGCATTTCAAGGATTGCGACGTCGACGCCGGGCGCCACGAGTCCGATGAGTTCGTGAAGATCAGCGATCGGTCCTGTCCCGAGTCCGTGGTCGCGTCGGATCTTCACTGCCGCGAGGTATGCAGGCCGCTCACTGGGCCCGACTCCCGGAGGGATAGCTGTCTCCTCCGGCATCATGCACCGATGCCGTGCAACGCCAGATAAGCGTCCATCTCCAAGAACTGAGTAAGCCTGTTCTTGACGGCGGCAGCGTCGGCCGTGGATGTGTTAGCGCGGCCGGCCACAAGTACTCGATCGCGAACAGGATTCTCGTCCAAAATTGCCTCGACAGGGCAACCCAATGCCCAGGCGATGGAGATGACGTCGTCCATCCGGGCCGGACGTCCCCCACTTTCGATGCGGTACAACGTGCTTTGGGAGATTCCAGTGAGGTTCTCAAGATCCCGCTGGCTCAGGCCCGCTTCAGTGCGCCGCTCGGCGATTCGACGCCCAACATCAACAGACATGACAGAATCCCCTCGTTGAATCAGTTTTTTGTTTCCTGATTCAATCATAGCTGAGTGGTGATGCGACATCTCACCCGCCCTCCGCATGCTTACTCGAACGTACGTCGCTTCCGGAACCAAGCTAGGCTGAGGGCTGGAGCCAACCACAGAAGGCCACCCGGACTTCACCCGCCGTCGCAGGTGGCGTTAGGAATGCCGTGAACGACTTCGAGGGCGTAAATCTCGGGCCGGATCGATGTTCGTGTGACTATTAGTCCATGACTGGACCATGCCCAGAAACAGATGAATGGCTGAGTGACGACCCCATCAACCCGGACAACCCGGCCCTGGATTTGCTCGACAGGCGAGGCTTCGCGGAGTCCTCCATAGCAATGCTGGAAAGACTGCGGGCACAAAGCGAATCATCTGTGGTGGGGCTCATTGGCCCATGGGGTGCCGGGAAATCCAGCGTCCTGAACATGATCCGAAGCGGAATTACAGACCTCGACTCCAGCTGGACCGTAGTCGACTTCAATCCATGGAACTACCAAGACCTCCCCTCCCTGCAAACCGGTTTCTTCACCGAGCTCCATGCTGCGCTGCCGTCTGGTCCGAAGTGGAAGACGGCACGGGATGCCTTGTCGAAAATTGGTCGCCGCGTCGCCCCACTGGGAACCTTGGGATCGTTTCTTGGCTTCGACGCGGAAAAGGCCATCCAAAGCTTCGCAGACCTGATCGCAGGAGACGAAAGCCTGGCAAGTGCACGCCAAGAAGCAGAGGACGCACTCCGCAGCGCCAGCCAACCCGTTCTAATGATCGTCGACGACCTAGACCGGCTTGCTCCGGAAGAACTCCTGCTCGTCTTCAAACTCATACGTCTTACCGGCCGATTGCCACATATCTACTACCTGGTCTCGTATGACGAGGACACACTCCTGGACGCCCTTAGCCGCACCGGACTCGTTGGCAATGACGATCCGCGAAGAGCCGTGGACTACCTTGAAAAAATAGTTCAAATTCGCCTCGACCTACCGCCCCTTCGGGAGCACCAAGTCTCTGCATGGGTCGACAATGCACTGAACTCGTTTGCACAACGCTTCGGATTCAGCCTAGGAACCGAAGACATCTCCCGTTTCAGCGGCGCCTACCATGCCCACATTCGAACGCGTCTGAGTACGCCCAGATCCATAAAGCGATACTTCAGCCAGGTCGAAGCCTTCTTCGAGCCAGTGAAAAACGAAGTGGATATAGTCGACTTTCTCCTCATCACCTGGATACGAACTGCAGAGCCTCTGGTATACGAACTTGTGGCCGCCCGAGGAGCCGACTTACTGGGAAAAGAGTGGAGCGCCCGATCCGTCCTTGGGAAAGAAGACCCGAAAGCCAGAAAAGAGGTGTGGCTTTCGCGGCTGAGAGGCCCGAGTAGTCGACGCGAACCTCGAAGGAATCGCAGATGTTCTCGGCCGGCTTTTCCCGCGGTTTGAAGAAATCTGGAAAGAAACAGCTCCCGGATCCCGAGCACACAGCGCGCGGGCAGGGCGTATCTCCCATCCCAACTACTTTGACCGTTTCTTTGCTTTCGGAGTACCCTCGGAAGATATCCCGGACGCTATCGTTCAATTGGCACTCAGCCAGATTGCATCGGGTGATACCGGTCCGGAAAGGCGCCGCGTCGAAGCCGACTTCGCTGACAAAACGTCAATGATCGTCGAAAAACTCGAAACTCTCGCCGACAGACACCCGGAAAATATTCCAGCACTCATTGATTGGCTAACGTCCAAGTATCACGAGCTGGACGACATCCTCGCGTTCGTGACACCACGCCATCACGTTCGTTGGGCGACAGCCCGTCTTTTCAACAAACTGGATACCGGATCTGCCGTCGAAGCAATCGAAGCCGCTGGAAAAGCCGAAGAAGGTCTCTTTCTGGCGGCAAACTGGATCGATGCTGTCTCCAGGGAAAGCAATTTCGCCCAAGACACGGCCAAGTTATTTGCTCCCGCCCGGACGCGCTTCATCCAGCTCGTCCGTGAAACGTTGGACGGATACAAGACAACAAACCCGCTGGACATCCCGAACCACATATGGGCCCTCATCTGGGAATGGCGCAGCTTGGAAAAGGAGGAGGCTGCAAACTGGATGAACGCCACGGTGACAGACAACGGCACTGTCGGTGATGGTCGAAAAGTGAGCCATTGTGACGGTTGAAAACTGAGCCACCCGTTCCAAACGATTGGGTGGGTG
>NZ_JARCCZ010000035.1:0-42231 GCF_048957775.1 Pseudarthrobacter sp. CC4
TGGGAGAGTAGGTCACCGCCGGACAACCATTAGGTCGAGGCCCCAACCACCAGGTTGGGGCCTCCCGCATTTAACGCGCCCTCCCGGGGGACCCTCTCTCACTTAACGCACCCTCCCGTGGGGGCCCTCTCTCACTTAACGCACCCTCCCGTGGGGGCCCTCTCTCACTTAACGCACCCTCCCGTGCGGGCCCTCTCTCAATTAACGCACCCCCCGACGGGACCCTCTCTCACTTAACGCCCCCTCCCGGGGGACCCTCTCTCACTTAACGCACCCCCCGGGGCCCTGCCGCACTGCCCGGCCGGCCCGCCGTCGACCACCAGCGCCAAACTGCGAGAGCATCCCAGGAAACCCCACATCAACCGAGAGAGCATCGCCGAAAAGCCCGCATCAACTGAGAGAGCGTCCGCTGGCGGCTGAATCCGGGGTGAAAAACCCGGAAAATCCGGTGATTAACCTCAAAAAGTCGCGGAAACACGCGGAATTTGCGGAACGCGGAGGCCCAAGCTGGTAAGTTTTCGAACAGTGGCTTGTACGCATGCCGCGTATAGGCTCCAGAATCATGACCGTCCAGGAGGACATAAATGGCTAAGAACCGTAGTGAACTTGTTGCAGAGGTAGCTGGCAAGGCCGGCACCAGCCAGGCAGCCGTCAACTCCGTCCTCGACGCACTGTTCGAGGTTTTCGAGACTTCTGTCGCAGCGGGCGAGAAGATCACCATTCCGGGCTGGCTCGCCGTGGAGCGTACCGACCGCGCAGCACGCACCGGCCGCAACCCGCAGACGGGTGAGACCATCCAGATCGCGGCAGGCCACAGCGTCAAGCTGACCGCCGGCTCCAAGCTGAAGGCTGCAGTTTCCAACAAGAAGTAGGCTTCTTCCTCCCCGGCACGCGGCCGGCGCGGAAAAGGAGCGGCAACCACCAGGTTGCCGCTCCTTTTGTCTTTTAAGCCGATTCGCGGCCCGGGCAGGCGTAGCGGACAATGGAATGGTGTCTTCTGCCGCAAAACCACGTTCCACCCAGCCCCCGTCCGTTCCCGGCAAGGGAGTTCGGGGCAACGGTGCGCCGGCGGGGGACAGCGGTGCCTTGGGGATCTCCCGGACATGGCAAGTGGCCGGGCTGGCCGCCCTCTTCCTGGGCCTGGCAGCTGCGCTCATCTTCTCCGGGGCTGCCGGCGCCAGGGCAGTCTCTGATCCTGGAGCGCTTGTCCGTTGGGGGCTCCCCGTCAGCAAGGCAATCCACAACGTGTCGCTGGCCACCGTCATCGGCGGCCTCGTCTTCGCCGTCGGCATCCTGCCCAGGAATGCGGGGCCCCGCAGCCGGAGCAAAGAGAGCAGTGAGGCACCCGAACACCCTGCCTTCAGCCGCGCCCTGGCCGTAGCGGCCGCAGCAGGTGCGACGTGGACATTGTCGGCCATCGCGGTCCTGGTCCTCACCTACTCTGATGTTGCCGGACAGGGACTCTCCGGCGATGCCGAGTTCACCCAGGCCCTGGTCTACTTCATGACGGATATCGAGACGGGGCGGGCCTGGCTGGCCGTCACCATCATCGCCGCCGTCGTGACAACGGCCCTGTTCGGAGTGCGGTCCCTCGGCGGCCTGGCGCTGACCCTGATCCTCGCCCTGGCCGGCCTGGTACCCACAGCACTGATCGGCCATTCTTCAAGCTCCTCGGACCACGAAGGCGCCATCAACTCCCTGGGCCTGCACCTGGTAGGGGTCAGCACCTGGGTGGGCGGCATCATCATGCTGGCCCTGCTGTCCGGAATCCTGACCGGCCCCAAAGCCGCAACCGCCACCGACATCACCGAGCCGACGCTCCGCCGGTTCTCGTCGCTGGCCGGTTTTGCCTTCGTGCTCGTGCTCGCGTCCGGCATCATCAACGCCAGCATCCGGGTCACCAACTGGGGTGACCTCTTCGGTTCCCCCTATGGCCAGCTCATCCTGGCCAAGGCGATGGCCACCCTGGTCCTGGGCGGAATCGGGTTCATGCACCGGCAGTGGGTGATCCCGCAGCTGAGCCGCAAGGGCTCCACCATGTCCTCGCGGCGGGTCCTCTGGCAGCTGGTCCTGGCGGAATTCCTGGTGATGGGAGCAACGTCGGGTGTCGCCGTCGCACTGGGGCGGTCCGCCCCGCCGGAGCCCACAGCCTTCGCGCCCGATGCCACGCCCGCCTTCATCCTCACCGGGTACGAGCTTCCCCCGGAGCTGACCCCCGAACGCTGGCTGACAGAGTGGCGCCTGGACTGGCTCTGGATCGCCGCGGCGCTGTTCGGGCTTGTGTCCTACTTCCTTGGCGTGGCCAAGATCTACCGGCGCGGCGACAAGTGGCAGTGGTTCCGCACCGTGAACTGGGTCATTGGCCTGCTGGTGCTCACCTACATCACCTCTGGTCCGCCGTCGGTCTATGGCCGCGTGCTGTTCTCCGCCCATATGGTGGACCACATGGCGCTGACCATGGTGGCGCCGATCTTCCTGGTGCTGGGGGCGCCTGTGACCCTCGCACTGCGGGCCCTGCCTGCCCGTGCAGACGGTTCCCGCGGGGCGCGTGAGTGGCTGCTGGTGTTCGTCCACTCGAAGTTCTCGCAGCTGGTCACGCACCCGCTCTTCGCCGCCGCGAACTTCGCCGGCTCGATTGTGCTGTTCTACTACTCGGACCTGTTCGGCTTCGCCATGCGCGAGCATGTGGGCCACGAGCTGATGACCGTGCACTTCCTGCTGACCGGCTACATCTTCATCCTGAGCATGATCGGCACCGACCCGCTTCCGCTCCGGGCGCCGTACCCCATGCGGCTCGTCCTGCTCCTGGCCACCATGGGCTTCCACGCGTTCTTCGGCGTGGCCATCATGGGCGGGACCAACCTGCTGGCCGCGGACTACTTCGGGAACCTGGGCAGGGCCTGGGGCCAGTCGGCACTCGCAGACCAGCAGACCGGCGGCGCCATGGCCTGGGGCATCGGCGAGGTGCCCACGCTCCTGGTGGCGATCGGCGTCGCCATCATGTGGTCCCGGTCGGACGCGCGGGAGACCAAACGCGTGGACCGGGCGGCAGACAGGAATAACGACGCCGATCTCACCGCTTACAACGATATGTTTGCCAAGTTGGCTGAACGCGATGCCAAGCTGGCTGAACGAAACAAGCTGGAAGGACGCTGATGAGCGAAACCGTACGCACGCATGCCCGGGTCCGGGCTTCCGAACTGGTGGGCCGTAACTGGTTGAACACCGGCGGCAAATCACTGGACCTTGAAGCCCTCCGCGGCAAGATCGTGCTGCTGGACTTCTGGACCTTCTGCTGCATCAACTGCCTCCACGTCCTGGACGAGCTGCGGCCGCTGGAGGAACAGTACTCCGATGTCCTGGTGACGGTGGGCGTCCACTCGCCCAAGTTCGAGCACGAGGCCGATCCCGTAGCGCTGGCTGCCGCCGTGGAGCGCTACGAGATCCACCACCCGGTCCTGGACGACCCGGAGCTGGAGACCTGGAAGGCCTATACCGCCCGGGCCTGGCCCACCCTGGTGGTCATCGATCCCGAGGGCTACATCGTGGCGCACCTCTCCGGCGAAGGCCACGCGGACGGCCTGGCCGTGCTGATTCCCGAGCTGATCGCACAACATGAGGCCAAGGGGACGCTGCACCGCGGTTCCGGCCCGTACGTGGCGCCCGAGCCCACGTCCGGCACCCTGCGCTTTCCCGGCAAGGCGCTCTTCCTCCCGCCGGGCCGCGGTTCCACCGCCTCGGAGGGAACGTCCGACGGCGGTACCGCGGCGGGTGCCGCGGCCGCCGGTGCCGCAGCAAGTAAGGGCTCGTGGCTGGTCACCGATACCGGCCACCACCGGCTGGTGGAGCTTGCCACCGACTTCCACACTGTCCTGGGCACCTTTGGCTCCGGCAGCCGGGGCTACTCCGACGGCCCGGCCGCCGGTGACACAGCCGCGGCCCGGTTCAACGAACCCCAGGGCCTGGTCCTGCTGCCGGAAGACGTGGCAGCCAAGGCGGGTTACGACGTCGTCATTGCCGACTCCGTCAACCACCGGCTCCGCGGGCTGTCCCTCGCGGACGGCAAGGCCTCAACCCTGGCCGGCAGCGGCGTCCAGCGGCTGCTGGAGGCGGGACCCGCGCGCGTGGATGAGGACGCGGCGGGATTCACCGGCGCGCTCGGCGGGCACCCGCTGGATGTTGCCCTGAGTTCGCCGTGGGATGTTGTCTGGTCGCGCAAGCTCAACGCCGTGGTGATCGCCATGGCCGGGACGCACCAAATCTTCAGCTTCGATCCCATCACCGGATCTGTTGCCATTGTGGCCGGCAACGGGCTGGAGGGCCTGCTGGACGGCGCCCCGCACGAGGCCTGGTTCGCGCAGCCGTCCGGCCTGGCCGAGGACGCGGACGGGAACATCTGGGTGGCAGACTCCGAGACGTCCGCCCTCCGCAAGCTGGTGATTGACGACGACGGCAGCGTCACGGTGGAGTCCGCCATCGGCAAGGGACTGTTCGACTTCGGCTTCCGGGACGGCCCCGCCGCAGAAGCCCGGCTGCAGCACCCCCTGGGTGTGACAGTCCTGCCGGACGGATCAGTGGCGATCGCGGACACCTACAACGGTGCCGTCCGCCGCTACGACCCCGCCTCGGGCACGGTGTCTACGCTCGCGCGCGGCCTCCTGGAGCCGTCAGACGTGATTGTGGACCACACGCATTCGGCCGGGTCCGAGCCCCTGCTGGTGGTGGTTGAGGCCAACAAGCACCAGATGGTGTTCGTTCCCATCCCCAAGGAAGCCCAGCAGGTGGATGAGGGAGCGGTCCAGACCCACCGGCCCAAGAGCCCTGTGGCGCCAGGACCCGTTGAACTGGCCGTCCGCTTCACCGCCCCCACCGGGCAGAAGCTCGATGACCGCTGGGGCGATCCCACGCAGCTGAAAATCTCCTCCACCCCGCCGGAGCTCCTGGTGTCCGGCGGCGGAACGTCCGTGGGGCTGCTGCGGACGCTGGAGCTTTCACCTGAGGTGGCCGAGGGCGTCCTGCACATCACGGCCCGGGCTGCTGCCTGTGACGGCCCCGAGACCGAGGACGGCGAAATCCCGGACCACGCCGCCTGCCACCTCTACCAGCAGGACTGGGGCATCCCCGTGGTGCTGCAGCGCGACGGCGACCGTGAGCTGGTCCTGGACCTCCGCGGGATGGACTGACGCGCCGCCGTCGTAATTTAGCTTAAGGCTGCCGTCCGGGACTGACACGTCACGGACGGCAGCCTTTTGGCATTGGGGCCTTACGTCAACCTTGATTTTGCAGGGGTGTGTGGCCGCGAGGGTCGTAAAAGGGTGCTTGCTGTGACGGCGCTGCCGGCTTGGCTGTCCACATAACGGCGGGTGCCGCTGCCGAACACTTCTCAAAGCGGCCACCATGGCCCCATGGACGTGTCAAAAGCCTTGGATCGTTGCGGCGGAGCTGCCCGCCGGCCCGCGCTTGCCCGGCTCGGCGTGGACGATGCCGCCCTTCGCCGCGCCGTCCGCGGCGGGGTCCTGCAGCCGGAACGAGGACTTTATGCGCTTCCGACGGCGCCTGCCGGACTCGTTGCCCTGCTGCAGAACCGGGAGCTGCTGACCTGTTCCAGCGCCGCCGGCCACCACAGCCTCTGGTCCCTGCCGTCGGCGGGACCCCGCCACGTTTACCATCGGAGGGAAGCCGCCGTCCGGGGCGACGCGATCCACCACGCGGGATTGCTGCTGCCGCCGTGCTCCAACCGGCCGGTTGCAGCCCTCGCTGATGTCCTCATTCACGCCTTGCGATGCCTTCCGTTCGCTGAATCACTGGTCATGGTGGAGAGCGCCGTGTCCAGGGGCGACATGACGGTCGAATTCCTCCGGCAGCGCCTCCCCGGCAAGCGCAACGGCAAAGCGCGGGCGGTCCTGCAGTGGGTGGACCGGGGCGCGGACTCACTCCTCGAGACGCTGGCGCGGACCTACTTCCGCCAGGCGGGCATCACGGTTCAGCCTCAGGCCTACCTGGAACGGGTGGGGTACGTCGACCTGCTGCTGGATGGATGGCTGGCGGTGGAACTGGACGGGAGGCACCACGCCGAGTGGAACCAGGTCAAGAAGGACCACCGGCGGAACAACGAGTCCGTGCTCCAGGGATATACAGTGCTGCGGTACTACTACTCGGACGTGGTGTACAACCCCGCCGCCATGGTTGCCCAGGTTCTGGCGGTCCTGGGCCGACGGCGCTAGAAAGGCGCAGCGTCATGGGGAACACGGTTCTGGAATCCTGCCGGGACGGGGCCCGCGGGATTCCGCGGAAGCGGAGGGAAGCTAAGCCCAAAATCGTGCCCTGCGTGACGCAAACAGGCCACTCTGGTTGGTTAGGGGAGCAGGGGCTAGAAGCTCAGCACCGGCGTGACCTTGACCGTGTCTCCTGAGACGTCCAGCCGGGTGGTGAAGCTGAAGTCCACCTCTTCGCTGAGGGGGTACCAGGCGCCGGTGAACAGGTTCTGCTGGAGGGCCTCAACCTTGGCCTTGCCGTCGAGCGGAGCCACCACCCAGCGCCCGTCGAAGGGCTCGATGGACACGTTGGGGTACTCCGTCACGGTCCACTTGATGGTGCCGTCCTGCACCCTGTTGTTGCTGGCGTAGTAGAACGGGCAGTCGGGCTGGAGCTTCTGCTCCTTGGCTGCTTCGGCTGCGCAGCTGTCCAGGAATTCCTTGACCTTCGCCGAGACGTCCTTCTTCAGGGTGTCCGTGGCCTGGGTGAGGAGGTTGAGCGGCGCTACCGGGGCGTCCCGCGCCGTCACGGTGGCCCTGGTGGGTGATGCCGAAAAGTACTGGCCGTTCACGGTGGCCTCGTACTCGCCTGGATAGAACACCGCAAAGGAGTTCCGGCCGTTCGGCATGTTCACCGGCACGCCGTTGACGGTGGCCTCGCTGGCGTTGACCACCGTGATGTCAAGAGTGGGAAGCCTCGACGGAACAAAGGCCCACGTGTTGAAGAAGAGCCACTCGGTTCCGGTTTTCTCCAGCAGGAACTCGGTGCGGAGCCGGCTGCCGTCAATGGTGTATTGCATGGGCACCATGACCTGGTTGTCCGGGAGCTCCACCGCGTCACCGATATCCACGTTCGTGAACCGGGACGTTGCAGTCTGCAGGGCGGTTCCGTCCAGCATGGCGGCGTTGCTGGGCGGCACGGTTGCCCTAAGCAGCCCAAGTGCCTTGCCGCCGTCGCCGCTTTGCAGTGCCTCCAGATACTCCCGGACCGGCTGCTGCGGGCCAGCCACCGTATTGTTGACCAGGTTCACCGCAACGACGGCTCCGGCGACGGCAAGCATGAGTCCCAGCAGCCATCCGGCCGCGATCCTCACCAACGCTTGACTCATCTGCACTGTCATTACGTTACCTGCCAAGCGGCCGACGGCGGCAGTCGGGCATGGCGGATGCGGTACCTGGTCAGCGGCGGCGCCGCCGGGACGACGTGCCGAACACCCCGCGCAGCAGCTCCCGCCCAAGCTGCGTGCCGATGGACCTCGCCATGCTCTTCAGCCCGCCGCCCAGGGCTCCGCCCAGCACGCCACCCAGATCCCCCATCATCGAATCACGCGTCTCGGGCCGTGGTTCCCGCGGTTCTTCCGTCCGGGAGCGGCGCGTTCCATCCCCGGAAGCTGCCGGCCGGCTGCTGGGGCGGCCGAGGATCTCCTCCTCGATCCGGCGTGCCTCGGCGTCGATGTCGGTAGTTCCGCCGGCAGCCCTGCCGGGGACGGCCACCCGGCCATCGGCGGTCGGCCCCGTGGGAGCGGCAGCCTTCCCGGAAAGCTTTTCGAAGGCCGACGGATTGTCCACCGCCGTTCCGTACCTGGCCAGCAGGGCTGACGCCGCCACGGTGCTGCGGACCAAAGCCTCGTCGCTCGGACCCATCACGGACTCGGGCGCCCGCAGGCGGGTCAGCGCCACGGGGGTGGGGGCACCCTTCTCATTCATGACGGTGATGACGGCCTCGCCGATGCCGGCGGACGTCAGGGTTTCCTCCAGGTCGTAGTCGCTGAGCGGAAAGGTGGAGACCGTGGCCTTCAATGCCTTGGCGTCCTCCGGGGTGAACGCGCGGAGGGCATGCTGCACCCGGTTGGCGAGCTGGCCCAGGACCTCGGCCGGGACGTCCTTGGGGGTCTGGGTGACGAAGAAGATTCCCACGCCCTTGGAGCGGATGAGCCGGACCGTGGTGGTGATGGCCTCCAGGAAAGCCTTGGAGGCGTCGTTGAAGAGGAGGTGGGCTTCATCGAGGAAGAACACCAGCTTGGGTTTGTCCAGGTCGCCGGCCTCGGGGAGGTCCTCGAACAGGTCGGCCAGCAGCCACATCAGGAAGGTGGAGAACAGCATGGGCTTGGTCTGCAGCGTGGGCAGCTCCAGGCACGTGATGACCCCGCGGCCGTCCGGGGCGGTCCGCAGCAGCTCCGCGGTATCGAATTCGGGTTCCCCGAAAAACCTCTCCAGTCCCTGCGCCTCGAGGCTCACAAGCTCGCGCAGGATCACCCCGGCGGTCGCCTTGGACAGGCCGCCGAGTTCCTCGAGCTGGTCTTTGCCCTCGTCCGAGGTGAGGAACTGGATGACGGCACGGAGGTCCTTCAGGTCAATGAGTTCCAGGCCGTTCTTGTCCGCAAAATAGAAGACCAGCTGCAGGCTCGATTCCTGCGTGTCGTTCAGTTCCATGATCCGCGAGAGCAGGATGGGCCCGAAGGAGGACACCGTGGCCCGCACGGGGACGCCGTTGCCATCGCCGCCCAGGGCCAGGAACTCCACCGGGAACGTCTTGCCCTGCCATGGCTGCCCGATGCCCTCCGTGCGTGCGGTGAGTTTTTCACTGCCGACGGCGGCGGTGGCCAGCCCGGAGAGGTCGCCTTTGATGTCCGCCAGGAAGACCGGCACGCCGGCGGTGGAGAGCTGTTCGGCCATCATGTGCAGTGTGACGGTCTTGCCCGTGCCGGTGGCACCTGCCACGAGGCCGTGCCGGTTCATCATGGAAAGCGGCAGCCGCACCGGCGCGTCCTTGTGGAGCTCGCCGTCCACGATCGCGGCTCCCAGCTCTATGGTGGCGCCTTCCAGCGTGTAGCCCTTCTGGAGGGTGGCAAGCTTCTCTGCTGTGGTTTTGTTGGCCATGGCGTTAGCTTAGCGGCGGCCGCAACCCCGCACCGGTCCGCGCGTCGTGACTAAGGACCGCTTGGGCGGGTGGCAGCTTCGTTGGAAGGGCCGACGGCGGCGTGGTGAGTGCCGCCGTCGGCCCTTTTTGGGGACGGTTTCGTCGGGTGCCCTCAGGCTGCAGCTGCCTGCAGGGCAGCACCCACGACGCCCGCAGAGTTTTCCAGGCTGGCCGGGATGACCGGGGTGCGCAGTGACAGGCGAGGCAGGTATTCGTTGCTGCATTCCGAAATTCCCCCACCGATGATGATCAGGTCGGGCGAGAAGAGGAACTCCACATGTGACAGGTACAGCTGGAGCCGGTCCGCGTACTCAATCCAGTCCAGGCCTGCATTTTCGCGGGCGACGGCCGATGCCCGGGATTCTGCCTTGTGCCCGTCGATTTCCAGATGCCCCAGCTCGAAATTGGGTATCAGCTTTCCATCAACGATGAGTGCTGATCCGATGCCCGTTCCCAACGTGAGGACCAGGACAACGCCGCGTTTGTCCTTCCCGACGCCGTAATGGGCCTCTGCCATACCAGCGGCGTCGGCGTCATTCACCACGCAAACGGGCCGGCCAAGCCGTTCCCGCAAGTAGGCTTGAACATCCAGTCCGATCCAGCCGGCGTCCATGTTTGCTGCCGACCTGGCCACTCCGTGCTGGACTATCGAGGGGATGGCGACGCCGACAGCAGGGGCGCTATGGCCGGGGCTTTCGGATTCGAGCTCATCGATGAGCTGGTCCAGGGTGTTTGCGACTTCATCAACCGTGCCGCAGGCAGGTGTCCGGAGGCGACGGACGCCGCCGACCGGGGTGCCGCTGCCCATGTTGATGATTGCGCCCTTGATCCACGTCCCGCCGACATCGATGCCGATCCCGAAATCCAGTCCGGACGGCACGTCCGTGGTATTGGCCGAGGGTCCTGTCATCACGCTTCCTGGAGCCAGGCCGTGGCCGCTCCGGGCAGGGAACCTGCCGGGAGGGGCGAACTGGAGACCAGTACCTTGCCGGCGGGCAGTTCGAAGGCTTCCGTGCCGAAGTTCGTTACGGAGGTCCAGCCGTTGGGGCGCCGGAAGGCCAGGACGTCAGGCCGGCCGGTTTCCAGCCATTCCAGCGCTTCAGTGGTCTGCAGCCGTGACCGCAGGGCAAGCGCCCTGCGGTAGAGGGACAGGGTTGACTCTTCCCGGGCCTCCTGGGCTTCCACTGAGTAGCCTGCGAACCAGTCCGGTTGCGGCAGGTGGGCGCCGCCCGTCCCGAAACCGAACGAGGTGCCCGAGCCTGTCCAGGGCAGCGGCACGCGGCAGCCGTCGCGGCCGATTTCCACGCCTTTGTTGCGGAAGAAGGCCGGGTCCTGGCGTTCTGCGTCGGGGATTTCGCTGCCGACTTCCTGCAGGCCCAGTTCCTCGCCCTGGTAGAGGTACGCGGAGCCTGGAAGGGCGAACATCAGCAACGATGCGGCACGGGCGCGGCGCAGGCCGAGTTCCACGTCGACGTCTTCCTGCTTGCCGCCGGCCAGCAGCCACTGCTTGCCGGCCTCGCCGGCCATGATCCCGCCCTCGGCCGAAGGTCCGGAGACTGGCAGCCCGTAGCGTGTGGCGTGCCGTACGACGTCGTGGTTGGAGAAAACCCACGTGGAGGAAGCGCCGGAAGCCTGGGCCTCGGCGAGGTTCTTGGTGATGATCTTCCGGTACTGGGCGCCGTCAAAGTCTGCCTGCAGCAGGTCGAAATTGAAGGCCTGGCCAAGGCCCTCCGGGCTGGCGTAGCGGGCCCGGCGGTCCGAGTGCACCCAGGCTTCGGCGACGGCGGTGCGCGGCGGGTTGTACTCGTTGAAGAGCTTGCGCCACTCGGCGTAGATCTCGTGGACTTCGTCGCGGTCCCAGTACGGATGCGCACCGGCAAGGTACAGCGCCTCGCCCTGGGTTTCGAGGTCTGCCTTGGTGGGCAGGGACTCTTCGAGGTTCTTGGTCAGGGCATGGGCGACGTCAATCCGGAAACCGTCCACGCCCCGGTCGGACCAGAAGCGCAAGGTCTTCAGGAAGTCTTCGCGAACCTCGCGGTTGTCCCAGTTGAAGTCCGGCTGTTCCTTGGCGAAGATGTGCATGTACCACTGGCCCGGAGTTCCGTCGGGTTCTGTGATGCGTTCCCAGGCGGGACCGCCGAACACGGAGTCCCAGTCTGACGGCGGAAGTTCACCGTTGTCGCCGAGTCCGTCACGGAAGATGTAGCGGTCGCGGGCGGGGGATCCCTTCGGGGAGGCGAGGGCTTCCTGGAACCACTCGTGGCGGTTCGAGGAGTGGTTGGGCACGATGTCCACGATCAGCTTGATGCCGGCGGCGTGCAGGGCGGAGGCCATGTCGTTGAAGTCCTCGAGAGTGCCGAGCCGCGGGTCAACGTTACGGTAGTCGTCCACGTCATAGCCGCCGTCGGCGAGGGCTGAAGGGTAGAACGGGCTCAGCCAGACCGCATCGATTCCCAGAGCCTTCAGGTAAGGGACCTTGGCGGTGATGCCGTTGATGTCACCGATACCGTCGCCGTTGGAGTCGGCGAAGCTGCGGGGGTATATCTGGTAGACCGAGGCCTGGCGCCACCAGTCGGGGTCGGTCATCTGCTTGGGCCCGGTGCTGGTTGCCTTGGTGGCGATGGAGGGCAAGACTTTGTCCTTTACTTTTGTGTCTGTGGTCGGTTTGGCGGCTGGCGTCACTTGACTGCGCCCTGGGTCAGGCCGGACATTACCCAGCGCTGGGTAAAGAGGTAGACGACGATCGCCGGCGCCATCGCCATCAGGTACGAGGCGAAGGCGACGTTGTAGCTGTTGCTGAACTGCGTCTGGAAGATCTTCTGCAGCACCGGGATCGTCTGCAGTTCCGGGTCGGAAATGATGAGTGACGGCATCATGAAGTCGTTCCATGACGCGATGAAGGCGAAGATGCCCACCGTTGCGCTCATCGGCCCGAGCAGGGGGAAGATGAGCTTCCAGAACACCTGCCACGTGCCGGCGCCGTCAATGCGCATGCTTTCCTCCAGCTCCAGCGGGATGGAGCGCAGGAAGGCCGTAAAAAGCATCGTGTTGAACGCCAGGGCAAACACGATGTGCAGGATCGCGACGCCGAGTGGATTGTCCAGTCCGACAAGGCCCGTGAGCTGGATCTGCGGCAGCGCCACCACGGGGAACGGGATGAACATCGCCGCGAGCAGGTAGAAGAAGGACCAGCGGAAGAGCCGGCGGTCCCAGTTGCGGACGATCGCGTAGGCTGCCAGCGCCGACACGATGATTTCCCCCGCGACGGCGGTCACGGACACGAACACCGAGATTCCGAAGCCGCGCGGGAAGTTCGTGAGCGTCCATGCCTGGACGAAACTGTCGAAGGTCAGGGGGCTCGGCAGCGAGAAGGCGTTGCCGTCCACCGCCTGGCCGGTGGTTTTGAACGCCATGCTGATCGTGACGTACAGCGGGACGAGCACGCTGAGCGTGCAGACGATAAGGATGATGGTCGCAGGCCAGTTGCTGCGTTTTTTGCCGGCGCGGATCGGATGTTTCTTCCCGGCGGCCGTGGGTCCTGCTGTGATGGTGCTGGGTGCGCTGCTCATGCTGCGACCCCTCCTTTGCCACGAGTGAAGCGAAGCTGGATGAGTGCGATGACGATGCTGATGAGGAAGAAGATCACGGCATTGGCCATCTGGTACGCGTAGTCGCCGCCTTCGAAGCCACGGAAGATCGACATCGCGACGCTGCGTGTGGCGACTCCGGGGCCGCCGTCGGTAAGGCCAACGATGATGTCGTAGGCGTTGAGGTAGTTCTTGAAGCCAAGGACCATATTGATGACCGCATATCCGGCGACCAGCGGCAGGGTGATGTGCCGCAGGTTGTGCCAGGGCGAAGCTCCGTCGATGGAGCTTGCCTCGTAGACCTCGGCAGGAACCGTGAGAAGCCCTGCGATGTAAATCAGCATCGCACTCGGAATGGACTGCCACGCCGCGACGAAGACGATCGCCAGCCACGCCAGATCGGGGTTGGCGAGGATGCTCGTCGCCAGCGGTTCGATTCCCATGCTTTGGCCCACAAGCGGCAGCGAGTTCGAGAAGAGGTACTGGAAGACGAACGCGATGACGATGCCCGAGATCACCATGGGGATAACGAATACCGTGCGCAGTGCAGCGCGGAAGCGGACACGGGACGTGAGTCCCAGCGCCAGGAGGAAGGCCACGGCGTTGACGGCGATGACGGTCACGAGCGCAAAGGCGAGCGTGAAGCCGTAGGCGCTGAGGACCCCTTCATCCTGGAAAACCGCTATGAAGTTCCGGATGCCGATGAAGTCGAAGTCGCCGAAGCCGACGGAGTTCGTGAAGCTGTAGACGAATCCGAGTACAGCCGGCAGCGTGACGGCGAGGGTGAAAATCGCCAGCGCCGGGAACAGGAAGAAGTAGTAGATCGGATCGAGGCGGCGCTTTCGCGCAACCGTCGCCCTGGGCGCTGCCGGGGCCGTCACCACCGCTCTAGTGGAAGGCTTAGTCGTCGATGACATGAATGGTCCTCGTTTCGTGCATTAGAACGGAAGTGGTGGTCACGCGCGGAAAGCCAGGCGCGCCCAGTCGGCGTCAAGCCGGCGCAGCGTGCTCTCGACGTCGGCGCCGCCGATGATCGACTGAAGATAGTTCGCGGCGGGAATGGAGTTCGGAATGAACTGTGAGGCTCCCATGTAGAAGCGGCCGTCGTCGTAGTACTTCTGCATCTCAACGATCCGGGGGTCGGTCACCGCTGGCGCGTCCTTGGTGGTGCCAAAGCCCAGGAATTCGGCGTTGTAGGAGTTCTGGATCTCCGGCTCCATGAGGTATTGAAGGAAGTCGCGGGCACCCTCCTGGGCGTTGGCGACTTCGGGAACCCAGAGCGAAAGGTCGATGTTAACGCGGACCTTCAGGTCGGCGGGGTCGCCGGTCATCGGCAGCGGAAAGGTGCCGAGATCCACATCTGTGCCGGCCTTTTCAATTTCTCCGAAGGCCCACGGCCCCTGGAAGTACATCGCTGCCTGCCCCTGCGCCATGGCAGTGTTGCCGTCCCCGTAGCCGCGGCTGGACGCATCGGGGTTGACGTACGACGTCAGCTGGACCATGCGCTTCACTGGCTCAAGCAGCGTTTTCTGGAACGACACCTCGGAATCCGGTCCGACCTTCTCGCCGATCCGGTGCATTGCCTTGTAGAAGTCGCGCACGTCGACCATGCCGCCGACCGTGTAGTCGAACAGGCCCTGGGCAATCGTCCAGGGGTCGCGGAAAGTGCCGTAGATCGGTGTGATGCCGGCTGCCTTGAGCACCTCGCAGACCTCGATCAGTTCATCCCAGGTTGTCGGGACGGACAGCCCGTTCTGTTCGAAGATGCGGCGGTTGTAGATGACTGAGGCAGCCATGACCGAGTAGGGGATGACGCTCGTACGGCCCGGGTAGGTGGGATACCAGTTCGTAAGGTCGAGGACGTCGTCCCGGATGGAAGCTGCTGCCGGAAGATCCGAAAGGTCCGAGAGCGCCCCGCGCTCCATGAACCTGGCCATCTCAAGGTTGTAGTTGAGGCAACCGAGATCCGGCGGACTGCTGCGCACAAAGCTGGCAGAAAGATTCGTCGCCATGTCATGCAGGACGCGGACCTGGTCCTGCGACGCGGAAAACTTTGCCGCCAGATCGCGGAAGTATGGGACAGCTTCAGGTTTGGACTGGTGGAACGTGACGGTGGGGCGTGTGCCTCCCGGTGCACAACCGGCCAGGGCGAAAGCGGCCAGCGCGCCCCCGGAAGCGGCAAGGAAGGTGCGACGGGAGACTCGCGTCCCGGCGGACGTCAAAGGTGGCAACATCGGCTCCTAAGTCGAATTTATTTGGATCTTATATTTAGGTCCTATATGAGGATGGGGGATGCGGGCGATATCGTCAAGGGATGAATACGACGTCGGCGAGCTCAACGCAGCTGTTGCGGCAAATCAACTCCGATGCACTGCTTCGCTTCGCCCTCGAGGAACAGGTGTTCACAGCCGGAGAGGCCATGGCCGCGACCGGGCTGACACGCGCGACGGTACTCGGCGTCTGCGACGGTCTGGTCGACATTGGCTGGCTTGAGGAAGTGGAGGACGGGCAGTGCGATGGCCGTACTCACAAAGGCCGGCCGGCCCGCCGCTACCAAGTGCGTGAGGCTGCCGGTGTTGTTGTTGGGCTGGACGCGGGGGAGTCCTACTTCACGGCGATCGTCGCCGACCTGCGCGGCCGCGAGCTGAACACGCGTCGACAAAGTATTGACTCGCATGCGCTGGGGCGTGCCGGCCGCGGTGCGAGTGCACGGGAGATGATCCGTCTGACCCTCCACGACATCGGACGCACCCTCGACGACGTCTTGCTTACCGTCGTCGGCGTTCCCGCGCCGATCGACGCTTATGGCATGTCCCCCGAAGGCGACTTCTGGCATCTGATGAATTCCGGCTTCGCCTCCCATCTGCCGGGCATGGTCATCGTCGAGAATGACGCCAACCTCGCCGCTATTGCCGAACGCGCCCACGACCCGTCAGCTAATCAAGCAACGTTGCTGACAGGCGAGCGATTCGGCGCCGGCCTGATCGTCGATGGGCACTTGCTGCGAGGACCTCGGGGCGGCGCAGGCGAGATGCGATTCCTCGACACTCTTACCGCCGGCAAGTTCGTGCCCGACGAAGGGGGCACGGACGGGTTTGGCGCACTTGCGCGGAAATGGGCACGCTCGCGCGTTCACTCATACGAGGGCAAAACCATGCTGCGGCACATCCCCGAGGGGGAAATCACCGCGGAGGACGTCTTCCAGGCAGCCCGCGAGGGAGATCCGTTCGCGGCGGACATCATCGCCCGGCTCGGCGACCGACTGGCGCGGATTGCGGTTGTGCTCTCCAGCCTTCTGGACGTTGAACGCGTCATCATCGCAGGAGGGATTTCACGGGCCATCGAACCTGTCCTCGAACACGCACGCACCCTGCTGCGCACGGATTCGGACCTGCCGCTGCCGGAACTCGTTGCGAGCACATTGGGAGCGGAGGTGGTGGTCAAAGGCGCCATCGAGTCCGCTTTGACACGGATCAAACACGAACCTGGCGCGTTCCTCCCGCGGCCGCCCGTTCCTGAAGAGCTGCGGGGCTAACTGCAGTGAAACCGGTAGGCCGAATGAGGAAGGCGGGGCCGGAGTTTTCCGGCCCCGCCTTGAGATTAGGACTTATGGTTTCAGCCCGACCATGGGAACCACAACGGGTGATGCTGCTTGCCAGTCAAGAACCGCGGCCTGGCTTTGGCCCTCGCGGACAACCACATCCAGGGCATTTGGATCGCTGGTGTCGGTATCCCGTGAAGGTGTGCTGCCGTCGAATACGCCGGCGCCGCCGCCGAAGCGCCACTCCTTGATCCAGGACGGATCTCCGGCCGCCCAGTATCCGCCGTCGTAGACGGGACGTACGTTGCCGATGCCCTCACCTGGTTCGGCGTTTCCAAACATGGCAACGGCGAATTTTGCGGAGGCAGGATTCAGGTTGCCCAAGCCAGCCTTGGGCACCATGGTGACGATCTGGCGGGCTTCCGGCACCGTCAGCAGTGTCACGGCTGACGTGCGGGTTCCGTCAGGAGCATAAACGCCCGCCCCGTCGAAGCGACCGTCGGTGACAACGACGGAATCCCAGGCATCTTCGACGTTCATGTTTGTGCCCGGCAGGGCCGGGGTGGGGGTCGTATCGCCGTTGCTGAGGTAGACGTTGATCCGCTGGTGTGAGATGCCCTGACCGCCCCAAGGGTTGGTGACCTCGCCTGCAATGGTGGTGACAAACGCGTAGTTATCGTCGGCATCATAGACGTCGACGCCAGTGAGGTCGAAGGCGCCGGGGACGTAGGCCGGGTTGCTCGGGTAGGTGTAGCTTCCAGGACCGTTGTCATCTCCAGACGGGTCCTGCAGTCCGCCGATGCGGGTGCCGTAATGCAGGACGGTCCGGTCCTCGACGGCAGTGCCGCCGTCGGCTCCCACGGCGGCTACGGTCACTGTGTTCTTGGTGCCGGTAAGGGATACGTCCAATGAGAACTTGGATGTGCCGTCGCCCGTCGGGGTAAGCGGGGCCTCGGCAACATTACCGTTGACCGAAACGTATACCTTGGCTGCAGCCGTGATGCCAGCGACAGTGGTGCTGGGGGAGTCGGAAGTGCTGAGCTGGGCAGGTGATTCGACCGTAAGTGCGGGTTCGGCGACAGCGCCTGAACCGTACCGCCGAGCAACGTTCTGCGGTGTCTCAACCGGTGATCCGTTTTCCATGCCCGCAGCAAGCCGCACGTACTGTGCCATTGCCCACGAGAGCGGCGAGGCGGAGCCGGTGCTGCGACCCAGTTCGTGGCGGTAAGTTGTCGGTTCATCCTGGTCCCAAACCTGCTCGGGAATCATGAATCCGTCGTTGGCTGCGGAGTGCATGGTTGCCAGGTACGGGAGCGCATCCTGACCGTTAGCCAGCGCGTATTCGCCCCGCTCACCGGTCAGCAGCGGCCAGAGTCGTCCGATTCCGGTCCCGTCCCATGGCGAACCGTCGGCCTTTTCCCCGTAGCCGTCGTACGTGTAGCGATGCCACATGCGGCCGCCTGGGGTGTCCTGTGAAATGGAGGCGTCTGTCTCGGCAAGGGAATCCGCGACGTGCGCATCGGCGGGCGGCTTCACGCCAAGCCGGACAAACTCCAGGAAGCCGGCGTCCAGCACGGCGTTCTCCGGATGGATGCCTGCACCGTTGCCCCAGTCGCGGACAGCGCCATCGTTGGGGTCGCCGCTTCCGCTGATGCGCAAGTAGTAGTTGCCGTCACCTACCGGTCCGTTGGTCGTGAACATCCACTTTTCCGTGTTGCGCTGCCACTCGTCCGCAGTGGCCCGATAAATCGCAGCGGAACCGGCGTCACCATTCCCTTCTGCTATGTCTCCGGCAGCCGCCAGGGCGGCGATCTGCGACGCCAGGGTCGACGTTGAATATCCGCCTGTTTCCTCCCAGCGTTCCTGCGGGGTCTTGGGGCCGGCGGCAACAAGATAGTCCGCTGCGGGCTTGAGTTCTTTGGCGTAGAAGTCAGCATCTGTGCGTCCAATTTGGCTCGCCAGCAGGATGGGAAACGCTGTTTCATCCAACTGGATCCCGTTCTGGCCCACGGTTCCGTCAACCTTCGACGTCTGCGGGAAATGTCCGTCCGGCAACTGCTGATACTTGAACAGCCACTCAACGCCGCGGCGGGCAGCTTCCTCGTCCCCGGCAGCGAGCAGGGCAGTCACCGATTGGTACATGTCACGTGCCCACACCGCGTGGTATCCCTCACGGTGTTGCTCGGCGTTCGCTACCTGCCCCCACGGCGTGGTCAGCGATGCGATGAAGGCCCCCGGGAAGGTCTTGTCTTCATGGGCTTTGACCGTCATCAGTGAGACGTTGTACTGCGTCAGAAGATCACCGTCCAGGGCCTTGGCCGGCTTGTCCAGGGATTGCAGGTACTGCTTCCATTCTTTGGTGTACTCCTTCGACACTCTGGGGAAGCCTTGCTTCACGCTCGCGTTTGCGGTCTCGAGGGCCTCCTGCGCATTCGCGCCAAAGCCCAGGGCAAGGGAGAATTCCGTCTTTGCTCCCGTCAGCGCGATCGTTCCCGTCTGGGCGATATTCCCGGGCCCGGCGCCGGTGTAGGCGCCGTCGAGTCTGCCATCTGCACCAAGGTCCGTTCCGCCGTCGCTGGTGCCGACATATCCGGTGCTGGTGGCGCTGAATCCTGAGCTTGAAACCACTGCGGAGGCAACCGGGGTGTCCGGAATGGAAAGGTCTTCTGCCACCAGGGCATTACCGACAGTCCTGCCGGAGTCCCCGCCGGAAGTGCCGGCCAGGGAAGGATCGAACAGGGCATGGAGCTGGTAATTCCCGCCGTCGAGCACCTCGAAGGTAACCCCGAGCATCACAGCAGAGCGCTGCGGGTCTGTCACATAGGTTTTCGTCAACCGCCAGCGACTGGCACTGTCTTCAGTGATCTGCCGGTAGCTCAGCGCCTGCGGGTCAGCGAGCTCCACCCGCCGGGTCGTGTCCTCATTCTCACGCTGGGTGCGGGATCCGTCGCTGACGGCAAACTGGAGCTCGCGGGTATTGGGGGTGTCTGCGCGCGGGTAGTACACCTCGCTGAGGGTCCCCTCTGTCAGGGTGTACCAGACCTTCGAAGCTGTGCTGACGGACGAGCCAACGCCCTCCTTGTCGCCTTTTGTCCACGTCGCGGAAGCCCCCGGCGCCCCCGGCGCGGGTTCTGCTTCTGCGCTGGCAGGGGAAAAGGCGACAGTCGACGCCGCAACTGCAAGGGCGACGGCGGCGCAGCCCGTTCTAAGGTGATGCTTCATTGCTCTCCTCGGTTTTTGAGCACCTGGTATCCCCATCAGTGCTCTCGGGACGAATATATAAAAGCCGTTAATAAACGCACCCCTAGTATGGTGAGCAGTAGATAAGCCGGTCAAGGGATGGCGTTGAAAAACAGCACAAGAAAAACGGAGGCCACGCTCCCCGTGCTCCGCAAGATCTCCGCCTCGGCCGTGATGGGAGCCCTCGTTTCCGGCGCCAAACTGGATGCCAGCGGCCTCATGGAAGCGACCGGCCTTTCACGGCCTACCGTCCTGGCCGTCTGCGACGAACTGCTCAAGCTGGGATGGCTGACCGAAGACGGGACCCGCCCGGGATTGCCCACGCGAAGCGGACGCCCATCACGACGGTTCGGGCTGAATGCCAGGGCCGGCTACGTGCTGGGGATAGACCTCGGAGCCACAAAACTGCAGCTGTGCTTGTCCGACCTCGCTGGCACCATCGTCGCCGAATGGTCAGAAAAGTGGCGCGACGAGCACCTCGGGGCGCCTGAACGCCTACTGGTCGCACGGAAGGCCACACGGGAAGTCCTGGCCCGGTCCGGCGTGGATCCGTCCAAGGTGATGGCGGCCGGGATGGCAGTGCCTGCCCCCGTCAGGCCAAACGGACATGCGGTTGCGCTGGAGTCATACCTGCCGGGGCTTTCCTCCCTGGACCTCCGCCTAGCCCTCCGACCGGACTTCAACTGGCCACTGATCGTCGACAATGACGCCAACCTCGCTGTCATCGCCGAGCGCTGGATCGGCGTAGCCCAGGACGTCGATGACGTCGTGGTGCTCCTCTCCGGCGAGCGGTTGGGTGCCGGGATCTACATTGGCGGCCGGCTCATTCGCGGCGGAGGGTCAGCCGGTGAAATGCGGTTCCTCGAACTGGTGGAAGGCGTAGGGAATACAGACGCCATTGGCGGCATGTGCCGGGAACTGGGGGCTATTGCTGCCGCAGACATACTGGACGGCGAGCGGCCGGGATCCCCGAACAGCAGCGAGCTGCTGCGTCTCTGCGGCGGAGTTCCGGCCGCGGTGAACGCCGAGATGGTGATCGAGGCGGCCCGGAAGGGCGACCCCGCAGCATCCGAAGTGATCGATATAGTCACGGAGCGCACAGCCCGTGCCATTGCTGTTGTAGCTACCCTCCTGGATCCCCAGCTGATCGTACTCTCCGGCGGCCCGGCAGGGGCGGGGGATGTCCTCATCCCGTCGCTCGACGAAAAGCTGAAAGAGCTTAATTCCGCTCACCCACGCCTCGCCGCCTCGACACTCACTGACCATGCGGCCCTCCGCGGGGCAGTCCGGGTCGCGCTTGACCACGCCTTTGCATTGTTACTGGACTAGGACAGAATCCTGGCAGGGGTAGCGATCCGTGTGACGGTGGTTCGCCTATCAATGGAGGCCTTGGCGGAACGCTAAAGGAAGGGGCGACGGCGGCACTGAGGTGAGTGCCGTCGTCGCCCCTTCCTTGAAGACCGTCAGCTGACGGTTTAGGACACTTGCCCTAATGCACTTTGGCGTCCACCACGTCCAGTTCTTCCGGAGCCGCCGGAACTACCGGACCTGACGACGGGTGCGCCGCGACTGCCGCGGCGTGCTCCGCCAGCACCCCGGTCTGATGGCGGATCTTCAGCCGGTACAGCAGGGCCCCGCCGCCGGCGACCGCCGCCACGAAAAGCACCCCGCCCCACTGCAGGTACCACTCGAACGGCGGCACGGAGTTGTAGATCTCCTGGCGCGGCCACACCAGGTTCACCGTCATGGCGCCGCCCCACAGGACCGCGAGGATGTTCACGGGCAGTCCCCACGTGCCCAGGCTGAAGCCGGGCTCGGAGCCGTCCTCGGCAAGCGGCCACTTCTTCAGGAGCCGGTTGCGCAGCAAGGGAACGGTGACCAGCAGGTAGGACAGGTAGATCAGGACGATGCTGATGCTGGACATGATGGTGAAGATTGCCGGCTGCATCACATTGACCAGCAGCGGGATGACGGCCATAACGCCGATCACGATGGCAGCGACGGTGGGGGTCCGGCGGACCGGGCACACCTTGCCGAGCTGCCGGCTGAACGGCAGGTTGTTGTCCCGCGCCATGGCGAACATCATGCGGATCGCGGCGGCGTGGACGGCGAGGGTACAAACCACCACGGCCACCACGATGCAGGCGAGGAATGCCTTGCCGAAGGGGCCCCCGAGGACGGAGAGCACCAGGTACTGCAGCCCGCCGTCGGCCGCCCCGAGCTTGGGGTCGGCCAGGTCCGGAGCCGCGAGGATGCCAAAGAGCAGGATCAGCCCGCCCAGCACGAAGGATGCCGTGACGGCACGCAGGATGGCCTTGGGTGCCGTGCGTTTGGGGTCCTTGGTTTCCTCTCCGAGGGAGCTGGCTGTGTCGAAACCGTACATAACGTAGCCGGAGGCCATGGCGCCGATCAGGAACACGCCGAAGAAGCCAAGGTCGTGGCTCTCCCCGAAGCCTGCGGTGTCGAAGAAGACCTCAGGCCCACGCATCACGTGCCAGCCCAGTGCGAGGATCAGGAGTACGGCGGCGATCAGTTCCACGAAGACGCCGATGCTGTTGATCCTGGTCATCAGCTTCACGCCGAAGGCGTTGATCATTGTGGAAATACCGATCATGATGCTGGCCAGCACCACACCGTTCATGGCGAAATCGTACGGGCCGGTGCCATCACCGACGAACTGGAAGCCGGACCAGAGCTGGGGCAGGGTGAGCTGCAGGGCAAGGGCCACGGCGCCGAGCGCCACGATGGACGAGATGAGCAGCAGCCAGCCCGCCAGCCAGGACCAGGTCCCGGAGGCGAGCCGCTTGGCCCAGTTATACACCGATCCGGCCACCGGGTAGCGGCCCGCCAGTTCGGCAAAGCACAATGCCACCATCAGCTGGCCCGCGAAGACGAGGGGCCAGGACCAGGCGTACGCCGGGCCGGCCATGGAAAAGCCAAAGTAGAACAGTTGAAATACACCGGTGAGGATGGAGATGTAGCTGACGCCTGCCGCGAAGCTGGCAAACTTGCCGATGCTCCGGTCCAGGGTCTGCGTGTAGCCAAACTCGTCCATGCCGCTTGAATCAATACTCTTGCTGGGTTCCGCCATGTGGACTCCTAAATCAGAAAAGCACGATGATGATGACCGGCCGGCTGTGGCGCATGGAAGGTTGATGCCCGCCGCCGGGACCTTGCCGCTTAGGCGAGGGACGCGGTGAGCTCCATTTCTTCCATGGTCATGGTGTCGCCGGACCGGCCGGCGCGGATGAGGTCCGCGCAGCGCTCGCCGATCATCATGACGGTGATGTTGGGGTTGACGGTGACGTGTTCCGGCATGACCGAGGCATCGGCGACGCGCAGGCCGGTGACGCCCTTGACACGCAGCTCGGGATCCAGCGGTGACATGTCGTCGTCGGAAGGGCCCATCCGGACGGTGCCCACCGGGTGGTAGACGGTGTTGTGGGTCTTGCGGATGTACTCCCGCAGTTCCTCGTCGGTTTGTGCCTCGATGCCGGGCGAAAGCTCACGCCCGGTCCATTCCGCCATGGCGGGCTGCCCGGCGATTTCGCGGGCCTTGCGGATGCCGGCCACCATGACGCGCATGTCGTGGCCGGCGGGGTCCGTGAAATAGCGGGGGTCCACCATCGGCTTGTCGCGGAAGTCGCGGCTGCGCAGCCGGACGGTGCCGCGGGAACGGGCGTGCGTGACGTTCGGGGTGAGGCTGAAGCCGTTCTCCGTGGTGGGGTAGCCGTGCCGCAGGGTGTTCATGTCGAACGGGACGGAACCGTAGTGCATCATCAGGTCCGGGCGGTCCAGGCCGTCCTCGGTGGGGGTGAAGATGCCGATCTCCCACCACTGCGTGGACGTCTGCACCATCGGCTGTTTGGCCTCGAACTGCACGACGCCTTCGGGGTGGTCCTGCAGGTGCTCACCCACGCCGGGGGAGTCCACCAGGACCTCGATCCCATGGTGGGCGAGGTGCGCTGCGGGGCCGATGCCGGAGAGCATCAGCAGCTTGGGGGAGTCGATGGCGCCGGTGGACAGGATGACCTCGCGGTGCGCGGAGAGCCGGTGGGTCCGGCCGAACGCCGAGTCCACCACGTCCACGCCGGTGCAGCGCTTGTCCGCGTCGAATACCAGCTGGCGGGCGCGGAGGCCGGTCAGGAGCGTGAAGTTTTCGCGCTCGATAATCGGGTGGATGTAGGAGACCGAGCTGGAGGACCGGGTGCCGTCCGCGCGGCGGTTGATCTGGAAGAAGTTGGCGCCGTTGACCACGGTGGTCCCGGTGTTGAATTTGGCGCGGGGAATGCCGGCCTGTTCGCAGGCATCGAGGAGCGCGACGCCGGCAGGATCCACCGGGGGCACGTTCATCAGGTGCACGGGGCCGGAGTCCCCGTGGTGCGGGGCGTCCGGGCCGGCGTCCTCGTTGGTTTCCAGGCGCCGGTACAGCGGCCAGGCCGCGTCGGCGTTCCAGCCGGCGGCGCCGTACTTGGACTCCCACTCGTCCAGGTCCTCCCGTGGAGCCCAGAAGGCGATGCACGAGTTGTGGCTGGAGCAGCCGCCCATGACCTTGGCGCGGGCGTGGCGCATGAAGGAGTTGCCGTTTTCCTGCGGTTCCACCTGGTAGTCCCAGTCGTAGCCGGATTCCAGCAGCTCCATCCAGCGGTCCAGCTGCAGGATCTCGGGGATGTTGCGGTCGTCCGGCCCGGCCTCCACGAGGGCCACGGTCACGTCCGGGTCCTCGCTCAGCCGGGCGGCGACGGCGGCTCCGGCGGATCCGCCGCCGATGACGATGTAGTCGAATGAGCGCTCGCTGAGGTCCTCGATGTTGTCGAAGTGCATCTAGTTCTCCTTGCCGTGGCCAGCGAACCAGCCGGTGACCTGGGGGCTGGTGTTCTGGTAGATGTGCTTGGCTTCCTGGTATTCCGCCAGGCCGGTGGGGCCCAGCTCGCGGCCGACGCCGGACTGGCCGAAGCCGCCCCACTCGGCCTGGGGGAGGTAGGGGTGGTAGTCGTTGATCCAGATGGTGCCGTGCCGCAGCCGGGACGCCACGCGCTGCGCCTTTCCGGCATCCTGGGTCCAGACGGCGCCGGCCAGTCCGTAGATGGTGTCGTTCGCGGTGGCCACGGCTTCGTCCTCCGTGCGGAAAGTCTCCACGGTCACCACCGGGCCGAAGGCCTCGTCCACGACCACGGACATTCCCCTTGTCACGCGGTCCAGGACGGTGGGCTGGTAGTAGAAGCCGCCGTCGTACTTTTCCCCCGCCGGCGCCGCGCCGCCGCACCGCAGCCGGGCACCCTCCTTGATGCCGCGCTGGACGTAGGCGTGGACCTTGTCCCGGTGGGCTGCGGAGATCAGCGGCCCGGTTTCTGCGGTCTCGTCGAACGGGCCGCCCAGCCGGATGTCCTGTGCGCGCCGGACCAGCTCGTCCACGAAGCGTTCGGCGATGGATTCCTCCACCAGCAGCCGGGCGCCGGCCGAGCAGACCTGCCCGGAGTGGACGAAGGCGCCGTTGAGGGCGTTGTCCACGGCGGCATCGAAGTCCGCGTCAGCAAACACCACGTTGGGGTTCTTGCCGCCCAGCTCCAGCGCCACCTTCTTGACGGTGCCGGCAGCAGCTGCGGCAATCCGCTTGCCGGTTTCCAGGCCGCCGGTGAAGGAGACAAGGTCGACGGCGGGATGTTCCGAAAGCGGTGCACCCGCCTCCGCGCCGGGGCCGGTGACGAGGTTGGCCACGCCGTCCGGCAGGCCGAGGTCCTGCAGCAGCTGCATGGCAAGGATGGCGGTGGACGGCGTCAGCTCGGACGGCTTGAGGACGAAGGTGCAGCCGGCGGCCAGTGCGGGCGCAATCTTCCACGCGGCCTGGAGCAACGGGTAGTTCCACGGAGTGATGAGGCCGCAGACGCCCACGGGCTCGTAGACGATTTTGCTCACGACGGCGGGGTCCCCGGCGTCCACCACGCGGCCGGACTGCTGCCCGGCGAGCCGGCCGAAGTATTCGAAGCAGGCGGCGACATCGTCCATGTCGATGCGGCTTTCGGCAATCCGCTTCCCGGTGTCCAGTGACTCAGCGCGGGCGAACTTCTCCCGCCGCTCACGGAGTTCCGCGGCGACCCGGAGCAGGAAGGTTCCGCGCCCGGGCGCCGGAACACTTGACCAGACTCCGGAGTCGAAGGCAGCCCGGGCCGCTGCGATAGCGCGCTCGGTGTCTTCCCGGCCGGCCTCGGAGACCGTGGCGGCCAGTTCACCGTCGGCGGGGTTGTGGATTTGGCGTACTGCGCCGGAGGCTGCCGGCTCCCACGCGCCGTTGATGAAGAGGGTGGATGCTGTCTCGTCGTTAGACGGTGTGGCGTAAGTCATACGGAGGACAGTAGCGGAGGTTGAACGAGTGTTCAATACCTAACTTGAACAGACGTTCAAGATTACGGAGGAGGCGGAAGCCGCCGGGATGGGATGTGCCTTACTGCCCCTGGAGCGCGTCCCGGCTGCTGTTGGCGTCGCCCGGCGGGGCGAAGGCGATCTGCTCCGTGCGTGCGATGCTCCGCTGGATGGATTCCTTGTCCACGCCAAGGAGCGACGTCAACCACATGCCGTTTTGTATGACCACGATGTCGGATGACCGCGCGCGGCATTCCTCCCAGGAGAGCCCGGGCAGGGCGTTGGACACCAGCGCCGCCAGGCCGTCGATATAGCGGTCGAAGGCGGCAGCATTGATCTGTGCATAGTCCTCGTCTGCCTGGGCGAGGGCCCAAAGGTGCAGGCGCAGGGACAGGTAGCGGGTGGTCAGCAGGTCGGCGCCCGCTACCCGCCGCAGGGACTTGCGCAGCTGCTCGTCCGGGGGAGACGACGGATCCTGCGCGACCAGCAGGAGATCGTGCTCGTCCACCCGGCGCAGGGCCGCGCGGATCAGGCTGGTCTTGTCGTCGTAGTAGTAGTTCACCAGGCCCAGGGCGACCCCGGCTTCACGCGCCACCGCGCGCATGCTTACCCCTGAGATACCGTGGCGGGACAGCAGATCGAGCGCTGCTTCGAGGATGCGGGACTGCCTGTCGATCTGTTCGCCATTGTTCACGGTGGTTGTCCCCATCTGGCCAGACTATTGCCAAACCCTTCACGAGTGCACTTTGGGGTTCACGCCGTGGGGCTGGCCTGGCCCTTTCTGCGGTCGCCATCGGGCCGGCCGCAGGCCAAAAACCAAGTAGTGCCGGTCAGCGTGCGCTTCAGAAAACGAGTACTCAAAGAGCAAAGACAGGTGTGCGACTACGCGTGTGCTGTTGCCCCCTCAGCCCATACCTTGAAGTACGTTGCGCCCGCAGTGGGCACATGGTCTTAGGGAGACGCACATGATGAATTCGCCAGGTAGGACGACTGCTGCTGGGGATAGGAGCCTGCTGGGGCGGACGGGCACCCGGGTGGCCGCGGCGGTTGCGGCTGCGGGGCTGGTGCTGGCTGGAGGCGGCGTCGCTTGGGCAGACGCGATTTACAACAACCTTGATGCCACTTTTGATACCGAAGCCGAAGTCATGCCTCTTAACGTCGGCGGTTTGAGCGGCAGCACCACGCTCGCAGTCGATCCGGAGAACAATGACGGCAAGAACGGCTGCAATCTCACCTCACAAAGCACGGTTACGCTGCAACTGGCATCCAGCAACACGTCAGTGGCCACCGTTTCCCCGGCTACTGTCACCTTTAACTCATGTGGTGCCACCCGGGCATTGACGATTAACCCTGTTGGCTCCGGTTCCGCCACGGTGTCTGCGACCGTTGTCACCAACACGACTGGCGGCGCCTTCAATCTTGCGCCCGCTACCTTCACAGTGAACGTGACCGCGCCCGCGCCGTCAAACACAGCACCGGTCCTCAGTGTGTCCGGTGTAACGCTGGGCAGCTCCTACGCCAAGGGCGTCGTCCCCGCAGCGACCTGTAATGTGACCGACGCAGAGGACAGCAATAGTTCCTTCGCCGCAACCCTGAGTGCCGTCTCAGGTGACGACGCTGCTACCGGCATAGGCTCCCAGACAGCGTCCTGCAGCTACACCGACAAGGGTGGGCTCACCGCCGCGAGTTCGGTAACGTACAACATCGTTGACGGCACGGCCCCCGGGATCACCTATACCCTCGACGCGGCGCAGCCGGACGGCTTGAACGGGTGGTACCGGAACGCCGTCACGCTGAAGTGGACCGTCACCGAGGGCGACTCGACCAGCACCCTGAACAAGGTCGGCTGCAACGACGTGACGGTGGCGCTGGACCAGCTGCCTGCTGACTACTCATGCTCCGCGAGCAGCAGCGGCGGCTCGGCCGGCACAGTCACCGTCCCCATCAAGAAAGACGGCACGGCGCCGACGGTGAGCTACGCCGACGCGACAGGAAAGGCCGGCAACGACAACTGGTACACCTCCGATGTACTGGCCCGCTTCATTGCAACAGATGCCACATCCGGACTGGCCCCGTCCTCCCAGGAGGTGTCCTCCAGCGGCGAGGGTGCCGATGTAAGGGTCCTGAGCCCTGCGTTCACGGACAACGCGGGCAATACCGTGCCCGACGGAACCATTTCCCAGTCGTTCAAGATCGACAAGACAGCCCCCAGCGTCACCTATGACGCTGCAACCGGAACCGCAGGCTTTGGCGGCTGGTACACCTCCGATGTCCAGGCCAGCTTCAAAGGAACGGACCTCACCTCCGGGCCCCTCAGCGCAACGCAGACGGTGACCTCGTCCGGGGAAGGGGAAGCCGTGACTGTCCAGAGTCCTGCATTCTCGGACAACGCCGGCAACACCACACCTGCCGGCGCCGCTTCCCAGCAATTCAAGATCGACAAGACGGCGCCGTCCGTTGGCTACGGCGGGGTCGCATCGGGCACGTTGGGGGAGAACAACTGGTACGTGACCGACGTCGGGGCCCGCTTTACGGCAACGGATGCGACGTCGGGACTGCTGACGTCCTCGCAGACGGTGTACTCCAGCGGGGAGGCGGCGGCTGTGAAGGTACTGAGCCCGGTATTCGTAGACAACGCCGGCAACATCACGCCCGCCGGTGCCACGTCGCAGTCCTTCAAGATCGATAAGACGGCGCCGACGGTAGGTTACGTGGGCACGAGCCCCGCAGCCAACGACGACGGCTGGTACAACACGGACGTCGAGGTCACCTTCGGCGCCACCGATCTCGTGTCCGGACCGGTTGACGCGACGAAGAGCGTGACAGCGTCGGACGAAGGGGACACGGTGACGGTCCAAAGCCCCGAGTTCAAGGACCGCGCCGGCAACGTCCGTGCTGCGGGCGCAACCTCTACCACGCTCAAGATCGACAAGACGGCCCCCACGGTGACCTTCGATTCGGTCATCGCGGACGGCTACTACGGGTCGACGCCCGCGGAGCCGACCTGCTCGGCCTCCGATTCACTGTCCGGAGTGCTTGGGACCTGCGAGGTTACCGGTTACGGCACGGGAGTTGGGAAATACACCCTCAGGGCCACGGCCACGGACCTCGCCGGCAACACCACCACCGTTACCCACTCCTACGAAGTCAAGGCCTGGACCATGAAGGGCTTCTACCAGCCGATCGACATGGGCGGTGTCCTGAACACGGTCAAGGGCGGCAGCGCTGTGCCGGCCAAGTTCGAGGTTTTTGCGGGCGAAACCGAGATCACGGACCCCAACCTGATGAAGTTCACCATGGGAACCATCGTCTGTGCACCGAACGCCCAGACCGATGCTATCGAGACGACAGCGGCGGCCGGCAGCACCGTTGTCCGCTATGACGCCATCGCCGGCCAGTTCATCTACAACTGGAAGACGCCTGCAAGCCCCGGCAGCTGCTACCAGCTCACGATGACAGCAAAGGACGGTACCTCGATCAGCGCCAACTTCAAGCTGAAGTAGCGCCAACGGCGGCGGCGCCCAAGGACGTGCGCCGCAGAGAAGGGGCCCGGTCACCAGACCGGGCCCCTTCTCTGCCTGAAGTGTGGGACTAGCCCAGCGCCTTGATGACTTCCTTGGCCACATCCTCGCTGGACTGCGGGTTCTGGCCCGTGATCAGGTTGCCGTCCCGCACAACATTTGACGTCCAGGCGGCAGCATTTTCGATCACCGCACCCTTGTCCCTCAGGGCGTCCTCCACCAGCCACGGCGTGTTCTCGCCGGTGCCGCCGCCCAGTTCCTCCTCGTTGCTGAACACCGTGAGGCGACGTCCCGCGAAAACGAAAGCGCCGCCGTCGTCCGTTGCACTCAGCAGCCCTGCGGGACCGTGGCAGAAGGGAGCGATGACCTTGCCGTCCTTGTCCGCCGCCGCCAGGAGCCGGCCGAGGTCGGCGTCCTGGTACAGGTCGGCCATGGGCCCGTGCCCGCCGGGCATCACAACGGCGTCGTAGCCGGACGGGTCGACGTCGGCCAGCACCAGCGGGCGCGAGAGCTCGCCGTCGATTGAGTCGAGGTAGTCGCGGAAACCTTGCGCCCGTTCCTCGCCGCCTGCTGACTCGGGAGCCAGGCTCACCTGGTCCACGGTGGGCTTGGCGCCCCCGGGGGTCGCGATGTGGACAGTGTGGCCGGCGTCCAGCAGGGTCTGGTGTGCCACCACCAGTTCCTCCGCCCAGAAGCCGGTGGGGTGCTGGCTGCCGTCCTTCATGGTGAGCGAATCGGCGGCCGATACAACCATCAGAATGTTTGCCATAGTGCTGCTCCTGTCTGTGCTTCTCTACTCGCCTGCTGCTTCAAGTTCAGCGTAGGTTTCCTCGTCCAGGGTGACGCCGGCCGCGGCCATGTTTTCCTCCAGGTGCTGCACTGACCCGGTGCCGGGGATCGGCATCATCACGGGAGAGCGGCGCAGCAGCCAGGCCAGTGCAACCTGGGAAGTGGTGGCACCCAAACGCTTGGCGGCCTCGTCCAGCGGCCCGCCTGGCCGGGCGAGCTCACCCGCGGATATGGGAGCCCACGGGATGAAGCCGATGCCGTTCTCCTCCGAGTAGCGCAGGACGTCCTCGGAGCTCCGGTCCGTCAGGTTGTACCGGTTCTGGACCGTGGAAACGGTGAAGTGCTTCCCGGCCGCTTCGAGCTCCTCCACGCTCACCTGCGAGAGGCCCAGCGCCCGGACCTTCCCCTCGTCCTGGAGCTCGCGCAGCACGCCGAACTGCTCCTCGGCGTCCACCTTGGGGTCGATCCGGTGCAGCTGGAGCAGGTCCAGGGTGTCCACCTTCAGCTTCCGCAGGCTCAGTTCTGTTTGCTGGCGCAGGTACTCCGGGCGGCCCACGGGGATCCACTTGCCTGGCCCGGTGCGGGTGAAGCCCACCTTCGTGGCGATCTTCAGCCCGTCCTTGTACGGGTACAGTGCCTCGGCGAGGATTTCCTCGCTGATGTTGGGGCCGTAGGAATCTGCGGTATCGATGAAGTCAACGCCGAGTTCGACGGCGCGGCGCACCACCGCCACCGCCGCCCGGCGGTCCGCGGGCTCACCCCAGACGCCGTCACCCACGATGCGCATGGCACCGAAGCCGAGCCGGTTCACGGTTCCCAGATCCTTCAAATCGATCGTTTCGGACAGTTCCAACTGGTTCGTTGTCTCTAGGCTCATAGGGGCGGCAACGTCATAAGTTTGCTGAGTATTCCGCAGGTTCCAGAAATAAGCCGGGCGCCGCCGTCGTTATGCCTTTCGTGCCCGCCGCGACCCGGCGGGCACATCCCTGCGAAACGTTCCCGAAAGGCCGGCACCTACCGTGACTCTCCCCCTCTCCATCCTTGACCTGGCAACCATCGGCAAGGGCCAGACGGCGGCGGAGAGCTTCGCGGGCAGCGTGGCCATGGCGCAGAGCGCGGAGAAGCTCGGGTACCGGCGGGTCTGGTACGCCGAGCACCACAACATGTCCTCCATCGCGTCCTCCGCCACGAGCGTGCTGATTGCCCATGTGGCCGCCCACACCGAAAGCATCCGGCTGGGTGCCGGCGGCGTCATGCTGCCCAACCACTCGCCGCTGACCATCGCGGAACAGTTCGGAACCCTGGAGACCCTGCACCCGGGCCGCATCGACCTCGGCCTGGGCCGCGCGCCCGGAAGTGACCAGAACACCATGCGCGCGCTGCGGCGGGACCCCATGTCCGCGGACAGTTTCCCGCAGGACGTCCTGGAACTCCAGGGCTACCTCACCGGTCCCACCCGCATCCAGGGCGTTGAGGCCACGCCAGGCAAGGGCACCAACGTGCCGCTGTACATCCTGGGATCTTCCCTGTTCGGCGCGCGCCTCGCCGCCCAGCTGGGACTGCCGTACGCGTTTGCCTCCCACTTTGCGCCGAACGCCCTGCAGGATGCCGTGGCCCTGTACCGCCGCGAGTTCAAGCCCTCCGCGCAGCTGGATGCCCCGCACGTCATTGCCGGCGTCAACGTCATCGCGGCGGATTCCGCCTCGGAAGCGCAGGCCATGCTGCAGGCCACCAAGCGCGCCCGCGTGTCCCTGTTCTTCGGCGGCGGCCGCGAGTTCACCGACGACGAAGCGGACATGATCCTCGACTCCCCGCAGGGCCAGCACGTGAGCCAGATGATGACGTACTCCGCGGTGGGAACGCCCGACGTAGTCCTTGATTACCTGGACGGTTTCGGGCGGCACGCCGACGCCGACGAACTCATTGTGGCCCACCAGAGCACCGGCACCGAGGCGCGGCTGCGCTCCGTGGAACTCCTGGCAGAGGCTGCCGGGCTGGTCCGGGTGTAGCGGGCGGGGTCCTGCGCGTCACGCCCAGCACCCTTTTGGGGAGGCACGACGGCGGGTTCCCCGGTTCCGGGCGGCAGGCGCCGGCGTCGTGGTCCAAAAAGCTGCCCTGGGTGACGCCGGCTCTCCATGACAGCGGCGCTGTCCGTCGGACTTTTACACATACGCAATAAAGGGGACTTTCGGGGGAAACGGCCGGGGCTGAGCATGGGAACTGCCCCCTCGGGAATTACTGGGATTCCCGGGAGGGGCACCAACCGGTAGTCCGCAGGCGATCCAGCGGCTGTAGTCCCGGCCTGGTCCGGCCTCAAAGGGGTACCTGCATGCCTACGCCGTTGAACCAAAGCGTGGCGGATTCCGCACTGCTCACCCGGTCCCTTCCGCTGGACATGCTCCGCGCCTTCATCCAGTCGGATGCGGCGGACAACGGCCTGACGCCTGCGCTGCTGGCCGAACTGAAAGTGCTGGCACGGGTTCCGGGATTGCTGGTGGCCTGCAACTACGGCGGGACCCTGTGCGACGCCGAAGGCATCTCCACCGAGATCCTGCCCCTGGGCAATGCGGCGATAGCCCTGCGCGCCCTGGCTGCCCTACCCAATACCCACGCCGCCATCATTTCGGGACGCTCGCTCCGCGACCTTGCGGCGGTGTCGCGGCTGCCCGTTGAGGTGCACCTGATCGGTTCGCATGGCGCAGAGTCGGATATGGGCTTCGCGCACGCGCAGACCCTGGCCACCGAATCAGTCCTGCAGAAGGTCAACGCGGCGCTCAATGAAGCCGTGGGGTTCCAGGAGGGCATCTGGATTGAACGCAAACCGGTGGCCGTTTCCGTCCACACCCGCCCGGCGCCGCCGGACGTGGTGGAATCCGTGACGGAAACCGCCCGGGAGATTGCCCGCGCCCATGGGCTGTTCTTCATTGTGGACGGTTCCGTGCTGGACCTGTCCGTCGTGGAACCGTCCAAGGCCGAGGCGCTGGAAACCCTCCGGTCCCGGCTCGGAGCCAGCGCCGCGATGTTCGCCGGGGACGCCCACAGTGACGAACTGGCCATCGCCACCCTGCGCGGGCCGGACCTCGGACTCAAGGTCGGGCCGGGGGAGACCGCCGCGGCGCACCGCGTCCGCGACCCCGAAGCCTTCGCCCGGGTCCTGGCCCTCCTCTTCGAGCTGCGGCGGGCCTGGCTGTTCGGCGAGGACGCGGTGGGCCTTGAACGGCACACGATGATCGGCAACGGTTCCTCCACCGCACTGCTGACGCCGGACGCGAAGATCTGCTGGATGAGCCATCCGCTGCCGGATTCCGGGTCACTTTTCGCCCACATCCTGGGCGGAGACGCGGCCGGCCACTTTTCCGTGGAGCCGGTCAAGGCCTCCCAGGTGCTGGGACAGCGGTACGTGGACAGCACCATGATCGTTGAAACCCGGTGGGCGGACGTCACGGTCACGGACTACCTTGAGCCCGCGCCCGAGGGCATCACCAGTTTGGTCCGGGTGCTGACCGGCCATGGTGCCGCCCGGATTACTTTTGCTCCCCGGCCGGACTACGCCAACGCCCCGTTCAGCATGGAGGCCCGCGGCGGGGACCTGCACGTGGTGGGGACCTCGGAGCCCATCATCCTGTTCGCGCCGGGCGCCACCTTCAGCATCACCTCGGACGGGCGCCACGCCACGGCCACGGCGGCGGTGAACCTGCAGGACGGTCCGGTGGTGCTCAACCTGCGCTGCGGCGATACCGAACCGCAGCCTGCGGACCCCGGCGGGGAGACGGAGCGGCGGGCCGGGGTGGCCCTGCATGCCCGCCAGTGGGTGCAGAAACTTGCCCTGCCCTCCGTCAAACCCTCCCTGGTGCGGCGGTCAGCCCTGGTGCTCCGCGCCCTGGTCCATGAGCCCACCGGCGCCGTCCTCGCGGCCCCCACCACGTCGCTGCCGGAGGGAATCGGCGGCACAAGGAACTGGGACTACCGGTACTGCTGGCTGCGGGACGGGTCCATGACGGTCAACGCGCTGGTGGACCTCGGCTCCACAGCGGAGGCCGCCGGCTTCCTGGCATGGCTGGGGCGGATCCTCGAACATGCGCCCGGCCCCGAGTGGCTGCACCCCCTGTACTCGGTGACCGGCGCGCCGCTTTCCACGGAGGCCGTCGTCGACAGCCTCCCGGGGTACGCGGGCTCCCGTCCGGTCAGGATCGGCAACGCCGCGGACCACCAGGTCCAGTTGGACGTTTTTGGCCCGGTTGCCGAACTGATCCACGCCCTGAGTGAGCGGGAGGACGCGCTGGCCGACGACCATTGGGAGCTGATGGTCCAGATGGCCTCGGCCGTCCTGGCCCGCTGGCACGAACCGGACCACGGCATCTGGGAGGCCCGGCGCGCAGCGCGCCACCACGTCTATTCCAAGGTGATGTGCTGGGTGACGCTGGACCGGGCGCTGCGGACGGCTGCCCGCCACGGCCGGGAGCCGGACCCGGCCTGGGCACCCATGGCAGGCACCATCCGCGAGGAGGTGCTGCGCGAGGGCTGGGACGAGTCGGCGAGGTCCTACACCGTGGCCTACGACAGCCCGGACCTCGACGCCGCCGTCCTGCACATCGGCCTCTCCGGCCTGCTGGACGTTTCGGACCAGCGCTTCCTGGACACCGTCACCGCGGTGGAGCGGGAACTGCGCGTGGGTCCCACCGTTTTCCGGTACAGGTACGACGACGGCCTGCCGGGCCTGGAGGGCGGGTTCCACATCTGCACCACCTGGCTGATCGAAGCGTATGTGGCCGTGGGCCGCATCGATGAGGCCTGGGACCTGTTCGACCAGCTGGTGAACCTCTTCGGTCCCACCGGGCTGCTGCCGGAGGAGTACGACCCCGGCACGGAGACACACCTGGGGAACCATCCGCAGGCGTACTCGCACCTGGGCTTCATCCGCTGCGCGCGGCTCCTGGACGCACACCAGGGCAGGCGATAGTCGGGGTCGGCCGCGGGTACCTAGAGTGGAGGTAGCAGGGACCCAAAAAGACTGAAACGAGACTCATGAAGACCGCGCGCGCCCAAGGGGTGGGGTTCCGCTCCGAACGGGGCCCCATCCTCATTGCCCTGATGCTGTCCACCGGCCTGGTGGCCATCGATTCCACGATCGTGGCCACCGCCGTCCCGTCGATCGTCCGGGATGTGGGCGGTTTCGAGTCCTTCCCCTGGCTGTTTTCCGCGTACCTGCTGGCCCAGGCCGTCTCGGTGCCCATCTACGGCAAACTGTCCGACATGCTTGGCCGGAAGCCCATCATCCTGGCGGGCATCGGGCTGTTCCTGCTCGGGTCCGTCCTCTGCGGCATCGCCTGGAGCATGCCCGCACTGATCGCGTTCCGTGCCCTGCAGGGCCTCGGTGCGGGGGCCGTCCTGCCGGTTTCCATCACCATCGCCGGGGACATCTACTCGCTGGAGGAGCGGGCAAAGGTCCAGGGCTACCTGGCCAGCGTCTGGGCTGTCTCCTCGGTGGTGGGCCCGAGCCTCGGAGGCATCTTCTCCTCGCTGGGAATCTGGCGCGGGATCTTCCTGGTCAACATTCCGCTGTGCCTCCTTGCCGGGTGGATGCTGTTCAGGACCCTGCACGAAAATGTTGAACGCGCCAAGCACCGGGTGGACTACGCCGGGGCTGCCCTGCTGGCGGTGTCACTGGGCCTGCTGATCCTTGGTGCCCTCCAGGGCGGCCAGGGCTGGGCGTGGAATTCCCCGATCAGCATCGGCATCTTTGTTGTGGGCGCCGTGCTGCTGGCGGTGTTCCTGGTGGTGGAACGGCGGGCCGCGGAGCCGGTCCTGCCGTCCTGGGTGGTTTCGCGCCGGCTGTTGGGCACCACCACGCTGGTGTCCTTCGGCGTCGGCGCGGTGATGATCGGGCTGACCTCATATGTGCCCACGTTCCTGGAAGGGGCGCTGGACACCTCGCCCTTTATCGCCGGCCTGGCGCTCGCGGCCCTGACCCTCGGCTGGCCCCTGAGCGCCTCGCAGGCGGGCCGGTTCTACCTGCGGATCGGGTTCAAGGCCACCGCCTTGATCGGGATCTCCGTTACCGTGGCGGGACTCCTGGTCCTGGCCCTCACGGCCGCCACACCCAACGTGGCACTGGTGGCCGCCAGCTGTTTCGTGGTGGGGCTCGGCCTGGGGCTGGTTGCCACTCCCACCCTGATCTCTGCCCAGTCCAGTGTTGAGTGGAATGAGCGCGGCGTGGTCACCAGCAGCAACATGTTCGCGCGGTCCATTGGGAGCGCGCTGGGTGTGGCGGTCTTCGGCGCGGTGGCCAACGCGGTCTACGCCACCACGGCCGGCGAAGGCGCGGCACCCGCCGTCGTGGCTGCGTCCGGCGCCGTCTTCCTGGCCGCGCTGGTGGGCGGCATCCTCACCGTGGCGGCCGTGCTGGCAATGCCGGCGGTGAAGGCGGGCGCCTCCCGAAAGGACGACGACGGCGGCACGGGCGGGGAGCCGGCCCTCGCCGAAGCAGAGGACAAGACGCGGTAGGCGCTTTTAGCGGGAAGCGCGGAAGATCTCCGGCGCCGGACGGGTGCCTGTGGCGAGGTCGGCGAGGATGCGGCCAATCACCGGGGTGAACTTGAACCCATGCCCGGAGAACCCGGCGCCGATCACCACGGGGCCGATCCGGTCCAGGATAAAGTCTTCGTCCGGGGTGGTGGTGTAGGTGCAGCTGATGGCCTCGAAGGAATCGGCGTCCACCCCGGGCAGCCACGTCCGCGCGTAGTCCTGCAGGGCGGCGAGTTGCCGGGGTTCGGGCTGGAAGGAGCGCCGGTCAGGATCAACGAGCGGTCCCACTCCGTGCCAGCCGGCCTTGATCCCTTCGCCGGGCGTCTCCATGCCGTACACGGGGGAATACCAGCCCTGATAGTCCGCCCCGGTGCCGGGGCAGTGGTTGAAGCCGGGCCACACTGCGCCCGCGTCCGCCACCCGGAAGTGCGCCGGCTGCTCCTGCGTGACCCGCAGCCTGGGAATCTGCAGCCCCGTACTGGTGCTGTTGCTGAACATCGGGCCCAGGAGTTTGTCCGTCCAGCCGCCGGCCGTGACCACAACCTGCGCAGCGGTGACCACCTCGATGCCGGCGCCGGACTCCAGGCCCAGCCGGACGCCGTCGTCCATCACCTGCAGGTCCACCACCTTGGTGTGGTGCCGGATCTCGGCGCCGCGGGCTGCGGCGAGGCGCTGGAATGCAGGAAGCGCCGCTTCGGGGTTGAGCTGGCCGCCGTCGGGCATGTGCAGTGCCTGCTGGTCGAAGCGGATCCCGCGCCAGCGCTCCCCGGCCTCCGCCGGGGACAGGAGCTCCGCGCGGATGCCCGCCTGCGTCAATGCCTCGGCGATGTCCGGAAGCCGGGGGTCCGGGCCGTGGTTCACAACGCCCGTCCGCGCCAGCAGCGTCTCACCGCTTTCCTGCTCAAGCTCATCCCACAGGGCCAGCCCCTCTGCCAGCATGGCCACATATTCGGGGCGGTGGTAACCGGGGTTCAGATTGCGGGTGGTGCCGTGCGAGGCCCCGATCTTGTGCCCCGGCCCGAACTGCTCCACCAAAGTCACATGCCGGCCCCGGCGGGACAGCGCCCACGCGGCGGCCGAGCCCATGGCGCCGCCGCCGATCACCACGGTGTCCAGAACAGTATTCATCAGCCCTCCAAACTCGGGTCAGGTCAGCAGCAGTGCCACGCCGATCATCGCCGGCACGGCCACAACGGTTGTGATCAGCACGGTGTCTTTCGCCACGGTGAGGCCGGTCTTGTACCGGCTGGCAGCCACAAAAACATTCTGCGCTGTGGGCAGGGCGGCGGTGACCACCACGGCGAACAGGACATGGCCTTCAAGCCCCAGCGCGAACCGGGCAAAGAGATAGGCCAGCGCGGGCTGGGCGGCCAGCTTGAAGCCGCTGGCCAGCAGCGTGTCCAGGCGCCGGCAGGCCGAGGCCTGGAGCGGGCGGGTGCCGTTCAGGCTCATGCCAAAAGCGATCAGCATGGCCGGAATCGCCGCACCGCCGATCAGGTGGATGGGCTCCATCACCAGTTGCGGGACCTGCCAGCCCGTCCCGGCCACGGCCAGGCCCAGGGCCGAACCCACGATCATGGGGTTCCGGAGGATCATCACGATGAAGTTCAGCGGCGTGGTGCGGTGGGAGCTGGTGCTTGAATCCAGGAGCATCAGGAACAGCGGCGTGAAGAAGGCGAGCTGGAAGATGAGCAGCGGCGCCACGTAGCTTGCGTCGCCCAGGACGTACACCGCGATGGGGATGCCCAGGTTGGCGGAGTTCACCAGTGACGCGGCCATGGAGGACATCAGGGACTCGGGCAGCGAGCGTTTGAGCCAGAACCTGGCGATGGCGAAGAAGATGGCCGCGGTGGCCACTGCCGAGACCGCGGCGACCAGCAGTGGCGCCGCGAAAACCTCGGCGAGGCGGGCTTTGCTCAGCGTTTCGAAAAGCAGGGCCGGGCTGGCCACAAAGAAGGTGAGGGAGCTGAGGACCTGCCGGGCGTTGTCGCCCAGGATCTTCTGCCGGCCCACGAACCAGCCCACCAGGATGATGCACCAGACCACAAAGAACCCGGCGAGTACCCCTAGCAAGGGACAATCCGCAGGGAATCAGCCCGGGGGGTGCGGGGGAGCGGTCTGCCGGAAAGCACTCTCCGGTTACAGGGTGGCGTTGTTAAGAGCGAAAGGGGGCCGCATCATTCCCGGCGTGAGGCCCTCGGCCGGGTCATTGCCCAGCTGGATCACCCGGTTGTTTTCATCCACGTGGACCACCCGCGGTTCATAGGCCTTGGCCTCTTCGGTGGTCATCTGGGCGTAGGTGATCAGGATGACGACGTCGTTCTCGTGCATGAGGTGCGCCGCTGCACCGTTGATGCCGATCACGCCCGAGCCGCGCTCGCCGGCGATGGTGTAGGTCTCAAGCCGCGAGCCGTTGGTCACATCCACGATGGAGACGAGCTCGCCGGGAAGGATGTCGGCGGCCTCGAGCAGGTCCAGGTCGACGGTGACCGACCCTACGTAGTGCAGGTCGGCGTGCGTGACTGTGGCCCGGTGGATTTTGGACTTGAACATTGTGCGATTCATAACGGCATCAGTCTAGCGTTGGGGGCCCGCCGGCGCAGTGACGCAGGGAACAGTGACGCCGGGGCGGCTCCTGCGCAGTGACGGAGCCCGTCGTTGCGCTGGCCGGTACCCCTGGACGGACACGCTGGAAGGCCACGCACGACGGCGGCCGGTCACCCGCCGTCGTGCTGTGCCACGGCCGCTGCGGTCGCCGCAAGGGTCTCCCGCGCGGCGAGGATCGCGGGCCGCTGGGCGCTGGAGCGGCGGACGGAGGTGAACACCGTGCGGTGCGGCTTGCCTGGCAGGTCAAGGAGCCGGGCGGTGGTGCCGCGCCCAGTCCACACCAGGTCCGGCATCAGCGCCACGGCGTTGCCGGACTCGATGAGGCGGATCTGGGCCTGGAGGTCCGCGGTTTCAAAACGCACGTCGGGCTCGAACCCCGCACTCCGGCAGGCCTGCTCGGCCCAGTGGCGGGATGCCGCCCCGCGTGGTTCCATGACCCAGGCGAGTTCCGCGGTGTCCTCGATCGAGGAGATGGCGGGACCGCCGTCGGACGCGGGGGGAACGGCGAGCCGGATGGCGTCGGTGGTGAGCTTGACGCGGTCCAGTTCGGGATAGCGCGGGGCGGCGTGTCCGGGGTACTGCTCGGCGATGACAAGGTCGAAGTCGCGTGCCCACGTCTCGTGCAGGGCCGTTTCCGGCTCACGCTGGATCATCTCGATGCGCACTTCGGGATACGTACTGGCCATGCGCGTCAGGGTCTCGGGCATGAGCGCCAGCGCGGCCGACTGGAACACTGCGATCCGCACTGTGCCGGTCACGGTGGTCAGGGACGCCGCAAGGTCCGCCTCGGCCTGTTCCATGGTCTGCAGCAGGCTTGCGGTGTGGGCCACCAGGACCTCCGCCTGCGGGGTGAGCTGCACCCGGCGTCCCGTCTTGCGCAGCAGCTCCACGCCCACTTCCTTTTCCAGCAGCGCCAGCTGCTGGGAGACTGACGACGGGCTGTACTGGAGTGCTTCGGCCACCTCCGCGAGCGTCCCCCGGATGCTCAATTCCCGGAGCAGGCGCAGCCGGCGGACGTCAAGCATGAGGAAATCCTTACCGAAACTAACGAATATAGGTTAGAAGTAGTCACTTTATCTAATGCAAGCCCCCTTGCATACTGTTGGGACCGAGTTACCCCCGTCACAAGCGATTTTTCGCGCGCCGTGGCGGGGTCGCACCCCCCAAGCAGGAGTTCCTGATGAGCACACGAGACATGACCCAGTCGATCATGCGGCGCAAGCCGATTGACGACATTGAAGAAGAGAACAAACATAGTGGCCTCTTTAAGTCACTCGGGCTTTGGCAGCTGACGGCAATCGGCGTTGGCGGCATTATCGGCGTCGGCATCTTCTCGCTCGCGGGGCTGGTGGCCGCCGGTAGCGAAACCACACCCGGGGTGGGGCCCGCGGTGCTGATTTCGTTCCTGATTGCCGGCCTCGCGTCGGCAGCGGCAGCACTGTCCTACGCGGAGTTCGCGGGCATGATTCCGCGAGCCGGGTCCGCCTACACCTACGGGTACGTGGCCTTGGGCGAGATCATCGGCTGGTTCATCGGATGGGACCTGCTGCTGGAATACATCGCCATTGTGGCCGTGGTGGCCATCGGCATCTCCGGCTACTTTGATGCCTTCCTCTCCGGAATCGGCATCCACATGCCGGTCTGGATGACATCCACCCCGGATGAGGGCAAGGGCGGAATCGTCAACATCCCCGCCATCGTGGTCTGCCTGATCGTGACCTGGATCCTGTCGCGCGGAACCAAGGCGTTCGGCCGGTTCGAACTGGTGGCAGTGGCCATCAAGGTGGTCCTGATCCTCTTCATCATCGGCCTTGGTGTCTTCTACATCGACACCAACAACTACAACCCGTTCATGCCGTCCGGCTTCGGCCCGGTTCTTGCCGGTTCCGCCACCGTATTCTTCGCGGTCTTCGGCTACGACGCCATGAGTACCGCAGCGGAGGAGGCCACCGACGGCAAGAAGCACATGCCCAAGGCCATCATCCTGTCGCTCATTATCGCCATGCTGCTCTATGTGGCAGCCACCCTGGTCCTCACGGGCATGCAGAACTACAAGGACATCGACCCGAAGGCCGGGTTCGCGTCAGCCTTCACCGGTGTGGGGCTGCCGGTCATTGCCACCATCATTTCCGTCTTCGCGGTGCTGTCCATCCTCACCGTGATGCTGACGTTCCTGCTCGGCGTTACCCGCGTCTGGTTCTCCATGAGCCGCGACGGGCTGCTGCCCGGCTGGTTCTCCAAGACCGACCGGCACGGCACGCCGCAGCGCGTGACCTGGATCGCGGGCGTCGCCTCCGCGCTCCTGGCGGGCGTGTTCCCGATCAAGGCAGTCGCTGATCTGACCAACATCGGCATCCTGGCGGCGTTCGTCGTCGTCTGTTTCTCGGTCATCGTGTTCCGCTACAAGAAGCCCGATGCCCCGCGCGCGTTCCGCCTCCCGTTCATGCCGCTCGTCCCGGCCTTCGGCGTGCTGGCCTCCGCATTCCTGATGTTCCAGCTGCACTGGGAAACGTGGGCGCGGTTCGGCGTCTGGCTCGTCATCGGCCTTGCCATCTACTTCTTCTATGGCAAGAAAAACTCGCTGATGAATCCCGACAGCCCCCGGCATGAGGAGATTGTGGAGATGCACCGGCCCGTCGGCTGACGCTCTATCACTTAACGTCGCTTAAACACGGACGCTCTCTCACTTAACGTCGCTAAACCCCGGACGCTCTATCACCTTCCTGTGGAGGGTGAACTGGTCCCCGGAAGTTGGACTGGCCAAATAGGATCCTAAGCTGCGAGGGCCTGGGCACGGTATTGGACCGGGTTCAGGCCCTTGAGCTTTGTTGAGATTCTTTTGGTGTTGTACCAGTGGATGTATTCCTCGACGGCGGTTGCCAGGGCG
>NZ_JARCCZ010000036.1:0-38196 GCF_048957775.1 Pseudarthrobacter sp. CC4
AGGACGTCGCCGAAGGCCGCGATCCCGGAGACGCCACCACCCTCTCGGACCCCACCATCATGCAGCAGATCGCGGCATCCCTCAGGAAATAGGTAGAGCATCAACGCACGACGGCGGCGCCCGGCTCACAGCCCGGCGTCGCCGTCGTCGTATGCTGGGACCAGCCCCACCGCCTAGTGAAGGATCTCCTACGATGCTCGCCGTCGCCCGCCACCAGGCTATTTTGGACGCTCTCCAGCGGGAGCGGGTTGTCCGGGTGTCAGACCTGGCCCAGCAACTGGGCGTGTCCCTGATGACGGTCCGCCGCGACATCGAGGTGCTGGAGGAGGGCGGCCGGCTGGAGCGGATCCATGGCGGCGCGAAGATCCCGGGCGACACCAGCACCCACGAGCCCGGATTCGACCTCAAGTCCACGCAGCTGACGGCGGAGAAGCGCGCCATCGCGGTGGAGGCGGCAACCCAGGTCCACGAAGGCATGGCCGTGGGGCTCAGCGCAGGAACCACCACCTGGGCCCTGGCCAGGGAACTGGTCAACGGACCGCAGATCACGGTGGTCACCAACTCGGTACGCATTGCGGACCTTTTCCATCACGCCGCTTCGGCCGGCTCCGCCCGGTACAGCTCCACCGTGATCCTGATTGGGGGCGAGCGCACGCCGTCGGACGCGCTGGTGGGACCCATCGCCACCGCTGCACTGAAACAGCTGCACCTGGACGTGCTGTTCCTGGGTGTGCACGGGATGGATGCCGACGCCGGTTTTACCACCCCAAACCTGCTCGAGGCCGAGACGGACCGTGCCTTCGTGGCGGCCGCGCGCAAAACCGTGGTGCTGGCGGACCACACCAAGTGGGGCCTGCTCGGCATCAGTTCCATTGCCGCGCTGGACGACGTGGATGAGGTCATCAGCGATTCCGGGCTAGGGCCGGAAGCGCAGCGCCTCATCAGTGACAGGACCATGCTCCGGGTAGTACCGGCCTAAGCCGCGCTCAGGCTGAGCCGCGCCACATAATCGCGGTTTCCAGGACCCGCGGCGGACTGGGCTGGCCGCTGAGCTGCGCAAGCACCAGTTCGGCGGCGGCGCTTCCCAGGAGATCGGCCGGCTGGCGCACAGTCGACAGCTGGGGCCTGCACCTTAGGGCCCAGCTGCTGTCGTCGAAGCCCACGATGCCAACGTCTTCAGGCACCTGGCGCCCGGCCTCCTGAAGTGCCGTCATCGCTCCCGCGGCCACAGCATCCGAGGCGGCGAAGACGCCGTCGATATCGGGAGCACGGCGGAGCAGTTCCTGCATCCCTTCCAGGCCCGCTGCGTACGTATACAGCGGGTACTCCACCACCATCCGGGGGTCGAAGCGCCCGCCCATTGCCGCACGGAAGCCGGCAAGGCGGTCCTGGCCGGAGTCCCGGTCCAGGGCGCTGGCAATCATGCCCACCCGCTGTCGTCCCGTATCCAGCAGCCTGCTGGTGATGCTTCGCGCTGCCGCGACATTGTCGATGGCAGCGTACGGGAGCTCCGGATTACCGTCAGGATGGCCCACAAAAGCAGCGGGCAGTCCGATGTCGGCGACGGCGGTCGCGATGGGGTCCGAGGCGCGGGCAGAAATGATGACCGCGCCGTCAACGAGGCCTCCGCGCAGGTAATCCGCCACCCGGCGGCTGTCGCGGTCTGAATCGATGATCAGCGATACCAGCTGATAGTCAGCCTTGGACAGCACCTCGTTGGCCCCGAGCAGGATTGAGCCGATATTCGGGTCCTCAAAAAGCAGCGAATGCGGCTCGTGGATGATCAGGCCGATTGCCCGGGACTCCTGCTTGACCAGGTTCCGTGCCGCACTGTTGCGGACGTAACCCACGCGGGCGATGGCTTCTTCCACCGCCTGCCGGGCCTCGTCAGAGACGTATTTTTCCCCGTTGACGACCCTCGAAACGGTACCCCTCGAGAGCCCGGCAGCGTCCGCCACATCGTTGATGGTGGCGCGGCGGGCACGGGTGCGTGTCAGGGACATATCTGTACTGTAGCGGAGCAAACGGACGGTGCAGCTTCCGCCCGCCCGTTGACATGCCAGCAGGGCGAAGATATTCTGTGAACGTTCCCAGATAACCCGCATCACACTTTGGCGCGCATCCCTGGGAACGTTCACAGAAATTCGACAACAGCGTCCAATGCCACAGGGTCTCTCCCCGGCTTGCACGTCTGCTGCAAGTTGAAGGAGCAGGGTTGAGCCCCACCAGAACGCCCGTCAAGGCACTGTCCGGCAGCGGAAAGCTTGTCTACGGCTGCGATTACAACCCCGAACAGTGGGACAGCGCCATCTGGCGGGAAGACGTCCGGTTGATGAAGCAGGCGGGAGTCAACCTTGTCGCAGTCAACATTTTCGGCTGGGCGGAACTGGAATCACTCCCGGGGGAATACTCGTTTGAACGCCTGGACGAGATCCTGGACCTCCTCCATGCGAACAACATCGGGGTCAACCTCGGAACAGGCACGTCATCCACCCCGGCCTGGCTCACCACCCTGTACCCCGGGATTCTTCCCCAGTCGGCGTCCGGGACCCGCGCCTGGCCGGGCGGCCGCCAGGCCTGGTGTCCCAGTTCCCCGCAGTACAGGGAACACGCCCTCAGGCTCGTGGGCGAAACCGTCCGCCGCTACGGCGCCCACCCTGCTGTCCGCTTGTGGCATGTCTCCAATGAGCTTGGTTGCCATAACGCCCTCTGCTACTGCGACGTCTCCGCAGGCGCCTTCCGTAGCTGGCTTAAGGCGCGGTACGGCACTTTGGATGCGCTCAACAAAGCCTGGGGCACCACGTTCTGGTCCCAACGGTATTCGAGCTGGGAGCAGATCCTTCCGCCCAGGACCACCGTCTCCACGAACAACCCCACCCAGGTTCTCGACTTCCACCGCTTCAGCTCCGATGAACTGCTTGGCTACTACCAGGCCGAAGCTGAAGTCCTCCGGCAGCACAGCACCGTTCCCGTCACCACCAACTTCATGGTCACGGCCCACATCCGCAACCTGGATTACTGGTCCTGGGCACCCCATATGGACGTGATCGCCAATGACCATTATTTGGACCACCGGCTTGATGCTCCCGCAACCGAACTGGCCTTCGCTGCCGACGCAACCCGGGGGCTTGCCCAGGGCCGGCCATGGCTACTGATGGAACACTCCACCTCGGCCGTGAACTGGCAGCCACGCAACATCGCCAAAGGCCCTGGCGAGATGCTCCGCAATTCCCTCGCCCACCTTGCAAGGGGAGCCGACGGGCTCTGCTTTTTCCAGTGGCGGGCCTCAGTGCAAGGCAGTGAAAAATTCCATTCGGCGATGCTTCCCCATGCGGGAACGGACTCGCGTATTTGGCGGGAGGTCCTGGAACTGGGCAGCATTTTGGAGACGCTTGCGGAGGTCGCCGGGACCACGGTGAAGGCCGAGGCCGCCCTGGTGTTCAGCTGGGAAGCGTGGTGGGCCTACGACCAGGAGTCACACCCGTCATCGGATGTTCGGTACCTCGACCAGGTCCATGCCATGTACGCCGCTTTCTGGGAGGCAGGCATCACCGTTGACGTCGTTGCCCCCGGCGCGGATCTTTCCAGGTACAAGCTGGCCGTCGTTCCCGGCCTGTACCTTGTGCGGGAAAAGGACTCCGCCGCGCTGGCCGAATACGTCGCGAACGGGGGTACTGCCCTTGTGACCTACTTCAGCGGCATCGTGGATGAAAACGAGAAGGTGCTTGCCGGCGGCTATCCGGGGGCCTTCCGGACCATGCTTGGCGTTCGTTCCGAGGAGTTCTACCCCCTGCCGCCCGGACGGACCCTGGCTTTAAGTAACGGTTCCACCGCCTCGCTCTGGAGTGAAGCGATGCGCCTCGAAGGCGCCGAGGCGCAGCTGACCTTCACCGAGGGGCACCTGTCCGGCACCGCGGCCGTCACGCGCAACCGCCATGGCGCCGGCAACGCCTGGTACCTCGGCACCGTCCTTGATCCTGCCTCGTTGCGCGACGTCGTCACCGGGGCTGCCGGCGAGGCGGGGATCAACGTCCTGGGCTCCCCCACCGGCCTTGAAGTCGTGGTCCGCTCCGGCGCCGACCATAGCTACGTCTTCCTCATCAACCACTCCGACGAGGACCACAAGTACGCCGCCCACGGCCACGAACTAATTGTGGGCGAGGACGTGTCCCATGCCGTCGTTGTTCCCGCGGGCGCCGTGCGCGTCGTCCGCACCTCCGATCCTGTTCCACAAACCGCTGGCCCCAGCGCCAGCCAAAAGGATGATGAAAGTGACTAGACCAAGCACCGCTCCGGCGGCGGCCCTGGGGACGCCGAAGACCCGGAAAGCCAAAACCACCGGCGCCCAGCGCCGCGCCGTCTTCCTGTTCATTGCGCCGTTCGGCGTCCTCTTCCTCGCTTTCTACGCCGTACCCATCATCTTCGCGGTGGTGCAGTCCCTGCTTACTGTTGAACGCAAAGGGACCTTCGGCCCTCCCCGGCAGGTCTTCGGCGGACTCGTCCAGTACCAGCAGGTGTTCCAGAACACCGAATTCTGGGAGTCGGTTGGACGGGTGCTCCTTTTCGGAGTGGTCCAGGTGCCAATCATGCTGGGCCTGGCCCTGCTGTTTGCCCTGCTGCTCGATTCGCCCCTCCTCAAGGGCAAGAAGTTCTTCCGGCTCGCATTCTTCGCCCCTTACGCAGTTCCCGGCGTCATCGCCGCCATCATGTGGGGGTTTCTGTACTCGCCGTCGCTGTCCCCCTTTGAAGCCGTCACTTCAGAGGTGAACTTCCTCTCCGCAGAACTGGTCCTGTGGGCGATCGCCAACATCGTCACCTGGGTGTACGTCGGCTACAACATGCTGATCATCTACTCATCCCTGCTGGCCATCCCGACTGAAATATACGAGGCGGCCCGGCTCGACGGCGCCAGCAACCTGCAGATTGCCTGGCGGATCAAAATCCCGCTGGTGGTCCCGGCCATTATCCTCACCGGCGTGTTCTCCATCATCGGCACCCTCCAGCTGCTCGCGGAACCACAGACGCTGCGGAGCTTCAGCTCGGCGATCAGCAGCACATTCACGCCGAACCTCGCGGTGTACACAACAGCTTCCGTCCCCAACTACAACCTCGCCGCAGCATTCTCGGTGGTGCTGGCGCTGGCAACATTCGTTCTTTCCTTCGTCTTCCTCAAGGCAACCCAGCGGAAGGTCTCCCAGTGAGTGCAGCAACGGTCACGGCAGCAGGACCCAAGTCCACCCACGGGGCGGCCAATGCCCGCGGGCCCCGTCACAGCGTGATGTCGCGCAGCGCGGCGATGCTCATCATGGGCGTCTTCACGCTCTACTTCCTCACCCCCATTTGGTGGCTTCTGGTGTCCTCCTCCAAGACGGGCGGAGAGATCACCAGTACCGCTCCGCTATGGTTCACCATGGATTCGGCCCCTACCTTCCTGGCAAACCTGGGCAACCTGTTCACGTACAGTGACGGTGTCTTCGGCCGCTGGCTCGCCAACAGCGCCCTCTATGCCGGACTGGGCGCCCTCATGGGCACCGTCATCGCGGCTATGTGCGGCTACGCGCTGGCAAAATACGAATTCCGGGGGCGGGAAGCTCTCTTCAATATCGTGCTCAGCGGGGTGCTGGTCCCGGCGACGGCTCTCGCGCTTCCGTTGTTCCTGATTTTCAGCGAAGTGAAACTGACCAACACCCTGTGGGCCGTCTTCCTTCCGAGCCTGGTCAGCCCCTTCGGCGTATACCTTGCCCGCATCTATGCCGCGGCCAGCGTGCCCACCGAGCTCCTGGAAGCTGCGCGGCTCGACGGGTCCTCCGAAGTCAGGACGTTCTTCACGGTCTCAACGCGCCTCATGGCCCCGGCGCTGGTAACCATCTTCCTGTTCCAGTTCGTCGCAATCTGGAACAACTTCTTCCTGCCCCTGATTATGCTCCGCGACCAGGTCCTGTTTCCGGTCACGCTCGGCCTCTACGCCTGGAACAGCCAAATCAGCCAGATTCCCGAGCTCCGCGTCCTGGTGATCGTCGGCGCACTTGTCTCAATCCTCCCGCTTATCGGAACGTTCCTTGCGCTTCAACGCTTCTGGAGCAGCGGGCTCGGCGCCGGAAGCGTCAAATAGCTTCCATCCTTCCCACGCAAACCGTCCCGCGGCTTCCGCCCCGGTACAGCACCCCCACTGATAGGAATAGAAATGCGCGCGCATTACGGAAAAGCCACTGCAGCCTTTGCCCTTGTTTCAGCGCTGGCCCTCGCCGGCTGCTCAGGCGGCGGAGGCACCACGGAAACCAAGGCCGCCGGATCCTGCGAACCCTCATCCGGTCCGGTCGAGCTGACCTTTACCACCTGGGTCCCCGGCATGGAAAAGGTGGTGGATCTGTGGAACAAAGAAAACGAAAATATCCAGGTCAAGGTACAGACCGGCCCCAACGGCAACTCCGGCACGTACCAGAACTTCTTCAACCAGCTGCAGGCCGGCAACGCCCCGGACCTCGGCCAGATCGAATACGACGCCCTGCCCAACTTCCGCGTCCAGGACGGCCTCGAGAACATCGCCGCCTGCGAAGGAGTGTCCGACGCCCGGGACAAGTTCGTTGACTGGACGTGGGGCCAGGTCACCTTCGGCGAGGAAGGCTCCGTCTATGCCATCCCGCAGGACAGCGGACCGATGGCGATGTTCTACCGGGCGGATCTCTTCAAGGAGGCAGGCATCAAGGTTCCCACCACCTGGGACGAATACGCCGCGGCTGCCGAGCAGATCAAAGCCCGCGGTTCGTACATCACCAATTTCCCCCGCAGCGATGTCAACTGGTTCGCCGGCAACGTATGGCAGGCAGGCGGGCAGTGGTTCTCAAGCGCCAACGACCAGTGGGAGGTCAACCTGACCGGCGCCGAATCCGAGAAGGTGGCGAACTACTGGCAGGACCTGCTGGACAAGAACCAGGTATCCACGCTGCCGTCCTTCTCCGATGAGTGGAATGCCTCGTTCAATACCGGTCAGCAGTGGACCTGGGTCTCCGCGGTCTGGGGCGCCTCAACGCTGGCCAGCGGTGCCCCAGATACCGCCGGCAAGTGGGCTGTCGCCCCGATGCCTCAGTGGGAAGACGGTGGAAAGCCCGCCGGCAACTGGGGCGGTTCCTCCACCGCAGTCCTGAAGGGCTCCAAGCACCCCTACGAGGCATCGAAATTCGCTCTGTGGTTGAACACGGATCCTGAGGCTCTGGCACTGGCAAATGAACTCGGCGGGCTCTACCCAGCTGCGAAGTCGGCCAAGGACCTCCCTGCGTTCACCGGCGGCGTGGACTACTTCGGCGGCCAGAAGATCTACGAAGTTTTCGCCGAGGCATCATCAAACGTCGATCCCAACTTCACCTGGGGCCCGACCATGACCCAGACGTACACCGACGTCTCTGACGGGTTCGGCAAGGCCGCGGGAGGCGACGGCACCCTCTTGGACGCGCTCAAGACAGGCGAGAAAAAGACTATCGATTCCCTGAAGTCACAGTCGATTCCTGTGAAGGAGTAGCCTCAACCCCCAGGGATTGCTTTCTGGCAGGACTGGCCGCCACCTCCGCTTTCAGCAGAGGTGGCGGCCAGTCCTTAATGCATTATCCGCCTTGCGGCGCCCCGGCGGACGGCGTCCACGGGCAGCCGCAGGACTGCCGGATGTGAAGTTTGGTGGGGAAGATCCGATGCTGTGGCGTTTCCCCGCGAGTGGCTCCCACCAGTGCGGCCACCGCCGCTTCCGCCATGGCAGCCACCGGCTGCTCCACCGTGGTCAGAGGCGGCCACGAGTACTCAGCTTCGATGGATCCGTCGAAAGACACCACCGCAATTTCGCCCGGCACAGCCAGACCTGCCTCATGCACTGCTCGCAACAGGCCCACTGCCTGGGTGTCCGAGGTGGCAAAGATGGCAGTCGGCCTGTTGACTGACGCAACCAGGCGCTGACCGGCGAGATAACCGCCGGGCCACGTGAATCCGCTGTACGCAATCGGCCCCTCCGGCAAACCTGCCTCCTGCAGTGCCTGGCGCCAGCCCACCTCGCGACCGTCAGTGCTGCCGGAAACGTTGGTTCCCATGGCCAGGCCGATGTTTGTATGGCCGTGGCCAATCAGGTGTTCGACGGCGATCCTGGCGCCGGCGGCGAGGTCAACGCCGATGCTGTTGAAGCCCGGCGCGTCGCGTTCCTGGTTCAGCAGCACCGACGGGATGTCCGCGGTTTCCAGGACCTCCAGGTCGGGTTCAAAAAGGACGCTGGCCAACAGCACGCCGTCCACCTGCCTGGCGGCGAGGTTGCGGATGTTGCGCCGTTCCTTGGCAAGGTTTCCGTCCGAGTTGCCCAGCACCAGGGCGTAGCCCAGGGCTGCGGCCGCGTCTTCAACGGCGTGGGAGAACTGGGCGAAGAACGGATTGGAGATGTCCGGAATCACCAGGCCCAGCGTCTCGCTGGAGCCCAGCTTGAGAGCCCGGGCCGCCGCGTTGGGCCGGTACCCCAGGACGCGGATGGCGTGCTGGACCTTCGCTTCTGTGGCTGGAGCAACTTTCTTGGGGCCGCCGTTGACCACATAGCTGACGACGGCGGTGCTCACGCCGGCGTAGCGTGCAACGTCCTTGCGGGTCACGGGGCCGCCGCGCGCAGTCTGCACTGCCGGAGTAGTCATGCTGTCCATATTAGGTACCTGTACCCGGCGCATCGCCAAAGTCACGGATGGGGAGCCGTTCGCCGTTCTTGAGGGCGGACTGGTGGGCAACGATCCCCGGAAGGGTGAACCGCGCGGCCACCCAGGCGTTCACCGGAGGCAGGGTGCGGTTGTTCACGGCAGTCACGAAGTCGTCCACCAGGAAGTGGTGGCTGCCCTCGTGGCCATTGGGCGCGCCCAGGAACTCCTCCGGAAGCCGCCCGGGATCATGGACCGGAGCCAGGCCTGAGACGAAGGCATCCCTCAGTTCTGGCGCAACATTCGCAAGGGAAGGGTCATCGAGGGGGATGCTGGGCCGGGTCTCCATCTGCTCGGAGATGTCGTGGACGTTCTGTTTGTCCTGCCAGACGGACACCGTGGCGAGCTGCTCGAAGCTGGCCTCCGTCCCGAAGAACCGGAACCGCGATTCGCGGATGTGCGAGGGATAGCCCACCCGGCGCATCTCGTTGGTGCGCATGACGCCGCCGTCGTTCAGCTCGAACAGCGCGGTGGCGTTGGAGAAGTCATTGCCGAACATGCTGACGTCCTTGTCGAAGACGCCGTCGTTGCGGTCATCCCTGACGCCCACGCAGCTGACGCTGACTGCGTGGGCCGGGACTGCTCCCAGCACGCCGCCCACGGCGTGGGTGGGATACAGCATGGGCGGGTAGCTGGCGGTTTCCTTCCAACGCTCGCCGCCGCTGTACTGGTAGGCCTCGTAGAAGCCCAGGTCCATGTCGTGGACGTAGTCGCCTTCGGCGTAGAAGATCCGACCGAATTTACCCTCGGCCAGCTGTTTGCGGGCAAAGACTGTGGCGGGGTTGTAGTAGCTGGTCTCCCCCATCATGTACACCAGGCCGGTTTCCCGGACGGCCTCGATGATCCGCGCTATTTCCTCTTCTGAAATCGCCATGGGAACGGCTGAGTAGACGTGCTTGCCCGCCCGGAGCGCCTGCTCCACGAGCGGACCATGCGTCCAGCGCTGCGTGAAGATGGCAACGGCGTCGACGTCGGAAGCCAGAAGGTCTTCAAAAGTCGCCATCGTGCCGGCCAAATGGTAGCGCCCGGCGGCCTCGGCTGCGCGATGGGCAACGTCGTCAGCAGCGAAGACGCTGCTGACGCCCGGGTGGAGATTGAACAGGTGCGCGAACTGGCTGCCGAACTGGCCGGCTCCTACTACGCCGATCGAAAACGTCATCGTCTGCCTTTCGAGGATTGCAGGGGCGCGGCAAGCGCTCTCCGGAGGATTCCCAGTGTTCCATTGCAATCTACTCGAGTCAACAGTCCGGTGAATGGATTAATGCCTACCGACAAAAAGAAAAATTAGCCCCTTGCCCACTCAAATCTACTCGTGTAGATTCTTCCCTAGTTGTTACCCCCATCACAGTCAGGAAAGGGTCGAAGATGACCACCCTTGCCAAAAACCCGAGATCCGCCACCGGCGCAGCGGTGTCTGCAGCCAAGCCGCGGGGCAGCCTCCGCCGGTTCGGCGATCTCAAGATCGCACTGCTGTTCATCGCCCCGGCAATGATCGGTTTCGTCGTCTTCTACGTGGTGCCCACCATCCGCGGTGTCTACCTCAGCTTCACGGAGTACAACATCCTGGGAGACCCCACGTGGGTGGGGGTGGACAATTACACGGCGATCGCCAAGGATCCACTCTTCTGGAACTCCCTGGCCGTCACAGGCCAGTACGTTTTCCTCAATATCGTCCTCCAGACCGCCCTGGCCCTGGGCCTGGCACTGTTGATGAACCGGGTCGCCAAGTCCACCCTCATCCGGGGAGCCCTGCTGCTGCCCTGGATGATGTCCAACATCATCGCGGCACTGCTGTGGTTCTGGATGCTGGACTACCAGATTGGCGTGGTCAACCAGTTCATCGAGTGGGCCGGCCTCCCCCGCGTCGCGTTCTTCGGCAGCGAGGAGTGGGCCATCCCCACCCAGGCCCTGATCAACACCTGGCGCCACATGGGCTACACCGCCCTGCTCATCTTCGCCGGCATGCAGGCCATCCCGGGCCACGTCTATGAAGTTGCCAAGCTCGACGGCGCTTCGCCGTTCCAGACGTTCACCAAGATCACCCTTCCGCTGCTGCGGCCGGTACTGGTCCTCGTCCTCGTCGTAACGGTGATCGGCTCCTTCCAGGTCTTCGACACTGTCGCAGTGACCACCGGCGGCGGGCCGGTCAACGCCACCCGCGTCATCCAGTACTACATCTACCAGCGGGCCTTCACCGAGTCGGACTTCGGCTACGGATCAGCCATCGCCGTCATTCTCTTCCTCATCCTCGCCCTGGTGGCCTTCATCCAGATGAAGTTCCTCAAGGGCAACGAGTCGGACCTGGACTAAGGAGCCTCCCGCATGACCACCACCACCAGCCGCGCAACGCTGCCGGCGCCAGCCCGCCGCCGTCGTCCGTTCAACGCCCGCCGCGCAGGCGCCTGGGCCCTCATTGTCCTCGCCATCGCCGTCTCCGTCCTCCCGTTCTTCTGGGTCCTGCGCACGGCGCTGTCCACCAACAACGCGCTTGCCGCCAACGCAACCAGCCTCCTTCCCGCTGAGCTCAGCTTCGGCGCGTTCCTGCGGGTCTTCGGCCTGCAGAGCCCGGCCGACGCCGTCGCAGAGGGTGGTTCCGGTGCAGCCATCAGCTTCTGGCTCTACCTGCGGAACTCGATCATCTTTTCCTCCATCACTACCGCAGGCGCCGTGTTCTTCAGCGCGATGGCCGCCTACGCCTTTGCCCGGCTGCGCTGGAAGGGCCGGAATGCGGTCTTCAGCCTCTTTCTGGGGACCATGCTGGTCCCGCCGATCTTCACCGCGCTGCCCAACTTCCTGCTGATCAAGAACCTGGACCTGCTCAACACCATGCTCGGCATGGTCCTCCCGTACATCTTCATGACGCCGTTCGCCATCTTCTTCCTCCGGCAGTTCTTCCTGAACATGTCCCGGGAGGTGGAGGAGGCGGCCATGCTCGACGGCGCCAAGCACCTGCGCATCTTCTTCCAGATTGTGCTTCCCAACGCCGCCGCCCCGATCGCCACCCTGGCGCTGCTCACCTTCATCGGCCAGTGGAACGAATACTTCTGGCCCCTGCTGGTGGGGTCGCAGGACGATGTCCGCGTCCTGCAGGTGGGGCTCGGCGTCTTCAAGTCCCAGTCACCCCAGGGCGCACCGGACTGGTCCGGCCTGATGGCGGCGACCCTCATCTCGGCCCTGCCGGTGCTGGTCCTCTTCGCCGCCTTCGGCAAGAAGATCGTCAATTCCATCGGCTTCTCCGGCATCAAATAAGAACCCCATTCACCGCCTCCCTCCCATCCCCAAAAGGAAAGTAGAACCATGAAGAAATCCCTCGGCGCCGTTGCCGTTGCCGCCGCTGTGGCGCTCTCCCTCTCCGCCTGCAGCGGATCCTCCTCCTCGGCTGAATCAGCCAAGGGCGAGATCAGCTACTGGCTCTGGGACGCCAACCAGCTCCCCGCCTACCAGCAGTGCGCCGATGACTTCACCAAGGCCAACCCGGACATCAAGGTGAAGATCACCCAGCGCGGCTGGGATGACTACTGGAGCACCCTCACCAACGGCTTTGTTGGCGGCACCGCCCCGGACGTGTTCACCAACCACCTGGGACGCTACGGCGAACTGGCAGAAAACAAGCAGCTGCTGGCCATCGACGACGCCGTCAAGAAGGACAACATCGACCTGACCGCCTACAACGAAGGCCTCGCCGATCTCTGGGTGGGCCAGGACGGCAAGCGCTACGGCCTGCCCAAGGACTGGGACACCATCGGCCTCTTCTACAACAAGGCCATGCTCGCCAGCGCGGGGATCACCGAGGAGCAGATGAAGGACCTCACCTGGAACCCGGAGGACGGCGGCACCTATGAAAAGGTCATCGCGCACCTCACCGTGGACAAGAGCGGGAAGCGAGGCGACGAGCCCGGTTTCGACAAGAACAACGTCCAGGTCTACGGGCTGGGCCTGAACGGCGGCGGCGACTCCTCGGGCCAGACCGAGTGGAGCTACCTCACCAACACCACCGGCTGGTCCCACACGGACAAAAACCCGTGGGGCACCCGCTACAACTACGACGACCCCAAGTTCCAGGCGAGCATGGACTGGTTCGCCGGGCTGGCCGACAAGGGCTACATGCCCAAGCTGGAGACCACCGTCGGTGCGGCCATGGCTGACACTTTCGCAGCGGGCAAGTCCGCCATCAACGCCCACGGCTCGTGGATGATCGGCCAGTACACCGGCTACAAGGGCGTCGAGGTGGGCATCGCGCCTACCCCGGTGGGCCCCGAAGGCAAGCGCGCCTCCATGTTCAACGGCCTGGCCGATTCCATCTGGGCGGGTACCAAGAAGAAGGACGCGTCCATCAAGTGGGTGGAGTACCTCGCCTCGGCTGACTGCCAGGACGTCGTCGCGTCCAAGGCTGTTGTCTTCCCGGCCCTGAAGGCCTCGTCCGAGAAGGCGTCGGAGGCCTTCAAGGCCAAGGGCGTGGACGTCACCGCCTTCACCGAACACGTCAGGAACAAGACCACCTTCCTGTACCCGATCACGGACAACACTGCCAAGGTCAAGGGCATCATGGAACCCGCCATGGACGCGGTGGTTTCCGGCAAGGCGCCGGCGAGCTCCCTGACCCAGGCCAACGAACAGGTCAACGCCCTCTTCAAGTAGGCCCCTGCTTCGGCAACGCCCCCCATCCGTGGCTGCGTATGTGGTCGCAGCCACCCGGCTGGATGCCGCCGTCCCTCCTCGCGGCGGCGGCATCCACCACCCTGCTTTGCATCACCCCACAAAACCGAAAGAGATCTCTATGGACCCCCTCCACCTCCGTTCCGCCGGCACCAGCCTGGTGATCAGCTTCGACAGCGGAGAGGCCGAGGTCATCCATTGGGGCGCGGACCTGGGCACCACCTTGCCGGACCTCGCCATCCTCACCGCCCCGGTCCCGCACTCCGCCATCGATGCGCGCGTTCCGGCGGGCCTCCTCCCCCAGGCTTCGTCGTCGTGGCGCGGCAGGGCCGCCCTGCGCGGTTCCCGAATGGCCGACGGCGTCTCCGGGTTGGATTTCTCGGCCCGCCTCCGCGTTGCCACAGCCAGCGCCAACGGCGGTTCTGCCGTCATCGTCCAGTCGGACCCGGATGCCGGCCTCACGGTGGAATCCACCCTGGCCCTGCACGACGGCGGCCTGCTGGAACTGCGGCACACCGTCACCAATGACGGCACCACCCCCTACCAGCTCGACGAACTGGCGACCGTCCTCCCCGTGGCGCCTGACGCCGTCGAGCTCCTCGACCTCACCGGCCGCTGGTGCCGCGAGCGCCACCCGCAGCGCCGGGCCATCCAGCAGGGGACCTGGGTCCGGACGGGCCGGCACGGCCGCACCGGCCATGATTCCTCCCTGCTGTTCGCCGCCGGCACCGCCGGTTTCGGCAACCGGCACGGGAAAGTCTGGGCCACGCACCTGGCCTGGAGCGGCAACCACGAGCAGTTCGCCGACACCATCGGTGATGGCCGCACCATGATCGGCGGTTCAGAGCTCCTGGGGCCTGCCGAAGTCATCCTTGAAGCCGGCGGCAGCTACACAACGCCCGCGCTGTTCGCCGCCTATTCGGACAAGGGACTGGACGGGATCACCGAAGCCTTCTACAGCTGGTTCCGGTCCCGTCCGCACCACGTGCTGCCCGCCGCTTCCACAGGCCGGCCCGCCGGCAAGCCGCGCCCGGTGGTGCTCAACACCTGGGAGGCCGTCTACTTTGACCACAACCTGGACACGCTGATTCAACTGGCCGAGTCCGCTGCCGATCTTGGCGTGGAGCGCTTCGTACTCGACGACGGCTGGTTCCGCGGCCGCCGCGACGACCACGCCGGCCTCGGCGACTGGTACGTGGATGAAAGCCTGTGGCCCCGGGGGCTGACGCCGCTCATTGAGGCGGTCACCTCGCGCGGCATGGAGTTCGGGCTGTGGGTGGAGCCGGAAATGGTCAACCTCGATTCGGACATCGCCCGGGCACATCCTGACTGGATCGTTGGCCCGTCCGCCGTCCAGCACAAGGACGGCGGACGGCTTCCCCTGGAATGGCGCAACCAGCACATCATCGACCTGGTGAATCCTGAAGCCTGGCAGTACATCTTCAGCCGCATCGATGCTCTCCTGCGCGAGAACAACATCAGCTACCTGAAGTGGGACCAGAACAGGGACCTCACGGAGCACGGCCATGCCGGCCGCTCCTCCGTCCACGAGCAGACCCTGGCCGCCTACCGGCTGTTCGACGAGCTCCGGAAGGCCCACCCCGGCGTCGAAATTGAATCCTGCTCCTCCGGCGGGGCACGCGTGGACCTGGGCATCCTGGAGCGGACGGACCGGGTCTGGGGGTCCGACTGCAACGATGCGCTGGAGCGGCAGACCATCCAGCGCTGGACGGGCGCGGTGGTCCCGCCGGAACTGGTGGGCAGCCACATCGGCCCCACCACCTCGCACACCACCGCCCGCACGCACGATCTCTCCTTCCGTGCCATTTCCGCGCTGTTCGGCCACTTCGGCATGGAGTGGGATGTCCGGCAGGTCACCGGGGCTGAGCGTGAGGAGCTCAAGCGCTTCATCGCCCTGTTCAAGGAACACCGCGCGCTGATCCACAGCGGCCGCCGCGTCCACGCGGACGTTGCCGGCGATGCCCTGCTGCTGCACGGCGTCGTCACCGGGGCCCCTGCGGCTGAAGGCACGACGGCGGGCCTGTTCGCCCTGGTGAGCACTCGCACCTCCGCCGCCGAGGTACCGGGCCGGCTGGGCATCCCGGGGCTGGACCCTGAGCGCAGCTACCGCGCGGAGGCAATCTTCCCCACTCCGGATGACTCCGACTACGGCCACACCTACACCCAGGTGCAGCCGCCGGCCTGGCTGGCGGACGGGGCGGAGGCAACCGGACGCTTCTTCGCCGAGGTGGGCCTGCCCATGCCCAACCTCAACCCCGAGCACGGGCTGCTCGTGCGGTTCACCGCACTCTAATGACCGTCGATTGCTCCGTAAACGTCGTTTTCACGCTTCAAAACGGCATTTACGGAGCGATCGATGGGGTTCCGGCGTAAGAATGCGCGGCACCCGAAGCCAGCCGATAGATTGTCATTCATGACTGAAGCCTCCACCGACCCTGCCGCCCGCCGCACCATCCTGGTAATCAACGGGCCCAACCTGAACCTGCTGGGAACCCGGGAGCCGGAAAAGTATGGCACGTCCACCCTGGCGGATGTGGAGCAGCTGGCGGCCGCAGCCGCCGAGGCCCACGGTTTTACGGTCGAATGCGTCCAGTCCAACCACGAAGGCGTCCTGCTCGACGTCATCCACGCCGCCCGGAGCAACGCCGAGGGCATCGTCATCAACGCGGGGGCGTTCACCCACACCTCAGTGGCTCTCCGTGACGCCCTCGCTGCCGTGCAGCTGCCCGCCGTCGAGGTCCACATCACCAATGTGCACCAGCGGGAAGAGTTCCGGCACCACTCGTTCCTGTCACCCGTCTGCTCGGCGGTCATCGTGGGCGCAGGCGTTGTGGGGTACCGGCTGGCGATTGACTACCTCGCAGAGGTCCTCTAACCGCTACTTCTGGATGCACTGCCCGGAGGAAACCGGAGCGCTCAACGACGCCGCCTGAGAGGCCACCGGGTTGAGGTCATCCATGGTGATGGCGAATCCCATTTCCGTGTCTGCGGTCGCCTTGGCGAAAATCACCCCTGCCACATCCCCCTCCATGGTCAGCAGCGGCCCGCCGGAGTTCCCGGGCTGCACGTCGCCGGCCAGGCGGTAGATCTCCTCAGGGGAGGCATTGTTGCCGTAGATGTCCGGCACCATCACGGTGGTGATGTCCTGGACGGTAGCCGGCTTGGACTGGAACGGTCCGCCATGGGGGTAGCCGGCAAAAGCGGCGGGGCTGCCGTTGGGCAGGTCGGGGCTAAGCGCCAGCGCATCCGCGGGGAGGTTGTCCACGGCCAGCACCGCGAGGTCGTGCTTGGTGTCGAAGTAGACGACGCGCCCGGGCATCGCCCCGCCGTCAGGCAGTTCCACCACCGGCTCCGACACGCCCGCCACGACATGCGCGTTGGTGATCACACGGTCCGCAGAGACCACGAACCCGGTGCCTGTCTGGTTCTGGCCGCACTGGTAGGCGGTCCCCGCGATCCTGAGCACGGAATCGGCGGCACGGTTCAGGGCCGGCGTATCGGTGCTGGCGTTCGGTACCGGCACTGCCGGGCCCTGCTCCAGTCCCTCGAGCAGGGTAGGGATGCCGTTGCCGATCACCGTGGAGCGAAGCTGCGCCATGGTTGCTTTGACGGGGTCCGGGGTCAGGCCGTCGATAAAGCGGATGACCTTGGATTCGGCCAGCTGCTGGGACACAAGCGGCACGCCCAGGGAGCCGATGCTGAAGGCCAGCATGGACATCACCAGCGCGGATACCACCACGTTCACGGCCCCGCCCACCAGGCGGTCCACCGCACGCAAGGGCCGGATCCGCACGGCGCCGCGGATTTGCCGGCCTGCCATCGTCCCCAGGCCGTGCCCCAGGACCACCAGGACGACGGCGGCTGCCACGATGGCGGTCAGCCTCCATCCGGAGTCCTGGACAAAGCCGCTCACCAGGGGGACTGCAAAAAAGGCTGCCACTGCTCCGGCAGCGAATCCCGCGATACCGCCGACTGTCACCAGGAAACCATTGCGCAGGCCGTAAACCAGATAGGACAGCAGCGCCAGGATCAGGACCAGGTCCAAGACAGTCAAGCCGACCAATGAGGCTCCTTTTTAAGCAGTTGAACCTTCATTCTAATGTTGGATGCTGACAATATTCTGGACAGCTCCCCGCCCTGCGGGCCGTGTGGAGTCCCGCTGCCCGCCGCCTTCACGGCCGCCCGAAATAGGTCCCGACCGGCCGTTGGAGCCCTGCATCGGGGCGTTTTGCCTGCCAAGTTCGTCACAGAACCTTGAAAATTCTGAAACAATGGCACAAGCGCCACAGCCGACACTTTTATTCAGGAGATTTCATGGACATCGAGGTACTGCGCCGAGCACCCCTTTTCGCCACGCTCGACGACGACGCATTCCGTCTGCTGACGGACGAGCTCACCGAGGTGGACCTGTCCCGCGGCGCTTCGGTGTTCCGTGAAGGCGACCAAGGCGACCAGCTGTACTTCATCGTCTCCGGCAAGGTGAAGCTCGGCCGGACCTCTCCCGATGGCCGTGAATCCCTCCTGGCCATCCTGGGCCCGGGTGAACTCTTCGGCGAAATGGCCCTGTTCGATCCCAGCCCGCGGACCGCGACGGCAACCGCCGTCTCCGAGACCCGGCTTGCCGGCCTCCGGAACGAGAGCTTGAACACACTGCTCCGAACCCGTCCCGAGGTCTCCGCGCAGCTGCTGCAGGCCCTGGCCCGCCGCCTGCGCCGCACCAATGATTCGCTGTCCGACCTCGTGTTCTCCGACGTTCCGGGCCGTGTTGCCAAGGCGCTGCTTGACCTGGCAGACCGCTTCGGGCGGCCGGCGACGGACGGTGTCCTGGTAGCCCACGAGCTCACCCAGGAAGAGCTCGCCCAGCTCGTCGGCGCATCCCGCGAAACCGTCAACAAGGCCCTCGCCGAATTCGTCCAGCGCGGCTGGCTCCGGCTGGAAGCCCGCGCCGTCGTCATTTTGGACATGCAGCGCCTCCGCCAGCGCTCCCGCTAGCAACCCGCCGCCTCCGGCCCCGGGCCCCTGTTTCCCCGCGAACGCTCTCTCACTTGATGCGCTAAAACGGCCGACGCTCTCTCACTTTCCTAAGGAAAGCGAGAGAGCGTCGGTGGAAAACCAGCATCAAGTGAGAGAGCGTTTCACGTGGGCGGCAGCCCGCCAACCGGACCGAAACCCGCCGCGGACCTACCGTTCGCGCTGGGGATCGTCCGGGGTCGTCTTGGCGGCCTCGACCTCGAGCATGAGCCTGCCGTCCTCTTCAACCAGGACCGGCTGGTACACGTGGGCCTTGCGCTTGTAGCTCAGGTAGGCGATGCAGCCGTTGGCCATGGCCATCTTTTCGAGCATGATTTCAGAGCCGGGGACCAGGAGCTCACCCAAGGTGCGGCCCACTGTATTCTCCTGGCCAACCTCGTCGCCCAGGGCGGTGGTATCGCGCTCGGCGATCACGTCGGCAGCATTGACCCAGCGCCCCCAGACGCCCTTCCCGTCCAGCAGGGTGGGCTGCTGGTTCAGGGGCACGGTGGCGGCGAAGTAGCGGGTGTCGAACCGACGGTGCGCGAAGTCCGGGCTGCGCCAGTTGACCAGTGACTTCAGCAGGTCCGCCCGGACGGACAGTCCCCGCTTTGCCAGGATCTCCGGGAAGGTCTTCTCCTGCTCAGCCACGGCAATGCGGGCGCGCATCCACTCCGGGGTCGACGTCGCTTCCACCGTACTGGCCATGTCCGGGCCGGCCAGCAGCACGCCGGTTTCCTCGAAGAGTTCGCGGATGGCGCCAAGCACGTGGCGCCGCGCCAGCCCGACGTCGTCCGTTCCCATCTGCTCAGCCCAATGCTGGGGCGGGGGGCCGAGCCAGCCCACGGGATCGTCGTCGGCGGCGTCCAGCGATCCGCCGGGGAAGGCGAGGACGCCCAACGGCGAGGACCCCGGCCGGTAGGCCAGCCAGGTTTCCAGGCCTGTGGGGGAATCGCGCAGGAGGACCACCGAGGACGCAAGGCGCGCCGCGCGGGGCGTCCGTTCGCCGTGTTCGAGCCAGCTCTGGGCGGCCCCTTCAAGGTCCTGGGGAAGAGCAAAGAGCCGTCGAGCTAGCTGAGGCAAGGGAAACCTACCGGTCCTAGCTGAATTCCGCTATGAGTTCGACCTCAACAGGAGAATCGAGCGGCAGCACGGAGACGCCGACGGCGGAACGGGCGTGCTGGCCCGCGTCACCGAGGACGCGCCCCAGCAGTTCCGACGCGCCGTTGATGACACCAGGCTGTCCTGTGAAGGACGGATCGGACGAGACGAAGCCCACAACCTTGACGATGCGGGTGATCCGGTCAAGGTCACCAATGACGCTCTTGACGGCTGCCAGGGCGTTGACGGCGCAGATGGCCGCGAACCGCTGGGCGTCTTCGGGGGACACCGTGGGCTCGTCAGCGTAGCCTTCGGTTCCGGCCGACACTTTGCCGGTTGCCGGGAGTTTGCCGTTAATGAACGGCAGCTGTCCCGAGGTGTACACGTGGCTGCCGGAAATCACGGCGGGGACATAGGCGGCCACAGGCGGAGCGACCTCGGGAAGGGTGAGCCCAAGGTCTGCGAGCCGCTGCTCAACAGCCGAAACAGGCGCCGCTGCTGCGCCGGGCGTGGCCTCTGCGGAGGCGCCCATGCTACTGCTTCTCCCTCTTGAGGTAGGCCACCAGGCCGTTTCCGTCCGGTCCGGGGACCACCTGCACCAGCTCCCAGCCGTCGTCTCCCCACTGGTCCAGGATCTGCTTGGTGGCGTGAATAATGAGCGGAATTGTCGCGTACTCCCATTTGGTCATGAGAGAAAGACTAGTCCTTGCCGGTAAAGTGGAAAACATGGCGACTCGTACGAACCCATTATTCGACACTGCCACCACCCTCGGTAAGATCCTCGTTTTCCTTGGCGTGAGTGCTATTTGCGGTGTCCTGGTAGCAGGCCTGCTGGTTCCCGCAGCGGCCGTTTCAGGCAGCGCAGCGAGCGGTTCCATCGAGTTCTTCGACACCCTTCCCGCCGAGCTGAAGGTTGACCCGCCCAACCAGACCACCAGGATCCTGGCTGCGGACGGAAGCGAGATCGCCAGCGTCTACACCGAGAACCGCACCAAAGTCGCCCTGGACCAGATCTCGCCCTTCGTTAAGAAAGCTGTCATCGCCGTCGAGGACAGCCGTTTTTATGACCACGGGGGCGTGGACACCACAGGCATCCTCCGCGCGCTGGTCAGCACCGCCCGCGGCAACAAGCAGGGCGCGTCCACCATCACGCAGCAGTACGTGAACAACGTCCTCAACGCCAACCTCGCCGCCGAGGGCAACGAGGACCAGATCAAGCTCAACGGTGTCAACAAGGGCGTGGGCGACAAGCTCCGCGAGATGAAGCTTGCCATCGCCCTGGAAAAGGAGTTCAGCAAGGAGCAGATCCTTGAGGGCTACCTGAACATCGTCTTCTTCAACCGCGACGCATACGGCATCGAGGCCGCGTCCCGCTTCTTCTTCAGCACCAGCGCCAAGGACCTCACGCTCCCTCAGGCGGCGTTGCTGGCCGGACTCGTCAACAGCCCGTCCGCGTTTGACCCCATCAACAACCCGGAGAACGCCAAGCAGCGCCGCGACCTGGTACTGGGCCTGATGCTGAACCAGGGCAAGATCACCCAGGCCGAGCACGACGCCGCGGTGGCCACCCCCGTGGAGACCAAGGTCACGCAGCCGAAGCAGGGCTGCGCCTACGCGTCCACCGCTCCCTACTTCTGCGACTACGTGCTGCACCTGCTGGAGAACAACCCGGCGTACGGTGCGGACCGCGAAGAGCGCCTGCGCCTCATCTACGGTGGCGGCCTGACCATCACCACCACGCTGGACCCGAACGCCCAGGCAGTCGCGCAGGAGCAGGTCAACGCCTCCGCCGGCGCCAACCCGGACAAGTGGGGTGCGGCCATGGTCTCGGTGCAGCCCAACTCGGGCAAGATCGTCTCGATGGCCCAGAACACCTCCTTCCTGCCCGCGGAAGGCGCCTTCGATTCCCAGGTGAACTTCAACGTGGACAAGCTGGACAAGGACGGCAACGATCTCAATGGCCTTGGCGGTGCCCAGCCCGGCTCCACCATGAAGCCGTTCACCTTCGCGGAGTGGCTCAACGAGGGCAAGTCCATGAACACCGTGGTCAACGCAGCACAGCGCCGCTACCCGCTGAACTTCCCGTGGCGCAACACCTGCGGCAAGGTCGCGGGCGCCTACAACACTGCCGAGAAGTCGCTCGGCGCTGCCGACGACCTGCAGAACGCCGAACCGCAGTGGTACCGGCCCCTGTCGGTCCTCGAAGGCCTGTACAACTCCATCAACACCGTGACCTTCGCGTCGGCCGCGCAGCTTGACTTCTGCGGAATCCAAAAGATCGTGGACGCCACCGGTCTTCACGGCGGCCTCCCTGCGGAGGGAGACCCTAACCCGAAGATCAACATGTCCACGCTGGGCAACCTGCTCGGTTCCACCCAGACGGCACCGCTGACCATGGCCAGCGCCTTCGCCACGTTCGCCAACGACGGCAAGTATTGCGAACCCATCGCCATCACTGCGGTGACCGACCAGACCGGGGCCACCCTCCCGGCACAGTCCAGCAGCTGCCGGGACGCGATCAAGCCGGAGGTTGCCCGCGGCGTGAACTACGCACTCCAGGAAGTCCTGAACCGCGGCTCCGGCTCGCTGATCCAGCCCCGGATTTCCACCCGCACCAGCTTCCCCATCGGCGCCAAGACCGGTACGTCCAACAACAACGGGTCCACCTGGGTGGTGGGCCACACCACAGGCCTGGCCACGGCTGCCTGGTTCGGCGACGCACTCGGCGCACAGGACCGGGCCGGCCAGAACATCACGGTCAACGGCAAGTTCTACCCCGGTATCGACGGTTACATGATCGCCGGACCCATGTTCTCGAACTTCATGTCCCGGATCGCGCCCGCCTACGGCACCAATCCGTTCCCGGCCCCGCCCAGCAACCTCCTGAACGGCGGCACGAACACCCGCACGCCCGCCACGACGGCACCGCAGGCAACCCAGGCACCGGCCCCGGCACCCGCCACCCAGCCCGCCCCCGCACCCGCGCCGGGCAACAGCGACAAGAAGAACTAGCCGCCGATGATTTCATCCAGCGAGTTGGCCAGCCGCGCCCGGACCATCGGGCGCGGCTTTGCCGTCACCGCCGGAACCGGGGCTGCCGCCGGAATGGCCGCCTTCGGGTACGGCCTGTGGGAGAAAAACCAGTTTGTCCTCCGTGAAGAGACCCTGGCCATCCTGCCCCCGGGGAAGAACCCCTTCCGCATCCTGCACCTGAGCGACATCCACTTCGTTCCCGGCCAGAAAAAGAAGGCTGCGTGGCTGCAGTCACTGGCCGAACTCAAGCCGGACTTGGTAGTAAACACCGGAGACAACCTCAGCCACGCCAAAGCGGTGGATCCCCTCCTGGCCGCGCTCCGTCCGCTGCTGGAGTTCCCCGGCGTCTTTGTCCCCGGATCCAATGACTACTTCGCCCCGAGCCTGAAGAATCCCGCTTCCTACCTGCTGGGGCCGTCCAAGGCCAAGCCCAAGCCGACGGCGCTTGACTGGCCGCGGCTGCGTTCAGGCTTCGGGATGGGCGGCTGGGTGGACCTGACCAACCGCCACCAGTCCCTGGTCATGAACGGCATGCGCTTCGACTTCTCCGGAGTGGACGATCCCCACCTGCAACGCGAGCGGTACGCCGGATGGCCGCGCGGGACCGTGAACCAGGACGCCGCAGACCACCTCAAAGTGGCCGTCATCCACGCGCCCTACCAGCGGGTGCTGGACCACTTCACGGAGGACGGCGCGGATCTCCTGCTCGCCGGCCACACCCATGGCGGGCAGCTTTGCATCCCGGGCTACGGCGCCCTCGTGGCCAACTGCGACCTTCCCACCTGGCGGGCAAAAGGCCTGCATGACTGGAGCAGCAATGGACGCACGACGCCGGTCAACGTGTCGGGCGGCATCGGCACCTCGCGCTTCGCCCCGGTAAGGATCGCCTGCCGTCCGGAAGCTGTCCTGCTGACCCTGACTTCGCCCGCCTGACCGGGTACGCGCGCCTATTGCCGTTCGTAACAACCGGCCAGGCTCTTTCCGGAACCACGACCCTGTGAATCGGCTCACGCCATGGCATAGGGTAGTTGCTACGGGAAACTACATTCGTTTTAGAGCTTGAGAAGCGGGCATGGCCAGGCAAACTCCATTTTTTCGGTCGATCAGTCGTCTCTACCCCCATGTCCGGCCCATCATCCCGCGGCTCGTGCTGGGACTCCTCTGCGCGCTGTTTGCCAGCGTTGTAGCCCTGGCCATCCCCCAGGTCCTGAGGGTCCTGGTCAACGAATCACTGCAGCCGGGCGGCAACACCGAGGCGATCTGGATGTCGGCCGGCATCATCCTGGTCCTGGGCATCGCTGAAGCGGGCCTGGTTGCGCTCCGCCGGCAGTTCGTCATCAACCCGGCCACCACAGTGGAGACCCGGATGCGGGTCTCCCTTTATGACCATCTCCAGGAACTGACGGTCTCCTTCCATGACCGCTGGGGCTCCGGCCAGCTCCTGTCCCGCGCCATGACCGACCTGAACTTCCTGCGCCGCTGGATGGCGTTCGGCGCCATCATGCTGGTGGTCACCACCCTCACCGTGATCATCGGTATTGCCGTCATGTTCGCCATGAGCTGGCAGCTTGCCCTGATCTTCCTGGCCGCGGCCGTGCCCATCATGGCGTACAGCTTCCGGTTCCGGACCCGCTTCAGCAAAGTGGCACGCCTCAGCCAGGACCAGGCAGGCGACCTGGCCACCACGGTGGAGGAATCCGTCCACGGCATCCGCGTGCTCAAGGCCTTTGGCCGCAGCCGGGAAGCACTCGAAACCTTCGAGTTACAGGCCGAAGAGCTCCGCCAGACGGAAATCGCCAAGGCACGCCACCAGGCCACGTTCACCTTGGTGGTCACGCTCCTGCCGGAACTCGCCCTGGGCGCCGGCCTGGTGGTGGGTATCCTGCTGTGCTCCACCGGGCAGCTGAGCATCGGCGCGTTGGTGGCCTTCTTCGCCACCGCGGCGGTCATTGCCACACCCGTTGAATTTTCCGGCATGCTGCTGGCCATGGCACTTACCGCCAAGACCGCCGTCGATCGCCACTACGAAGTGATGGATACTGCCAACAGCATCACCAGTCCCCCGGAACCGCGGAGCCCGCGCCAGCCCGCCGGCGCGCTCCGTTTCAACAACGCCACTTTCGCCTTCGAAGACGCCCCGGACAAGCCCATCCTCAAGGACATCAACCTGGAACTCCGGCCCGGTGAGACCATGGCCCTGGTGGGCACCACAGGAAGCGGCAAGAGCGCCCTGATCCAGCTGGTGCCCCGCCTCTACGACGTCACCGGCGGTTCCATCAGCATCGACGGCGTGGACCTGCGCGACTTCGACGTGGAGGAGCTCCGCCGCATCGTGGGCGTAGCCTTCGAGGACACCACCCTGTTCTCCAACTCCGTCCGCGACAACGTTCTCCTCGGCGCACCGGAGCGCACCGACGAGGCCCTGGACGAGGCGCTGGACGTGGCGCAGGCCCACTTCGCGTACTCCCTCCCGGACGGCGTGGACACGCTGATCGGCGAGGAGGGCCTCAGCCTGTCCGGCGGGCAGCGCCAACGGATTGCGCTGGCCCGCGCCATTGCCGCCCGGCCGCGGGTGCTGGTACTGGATGACCCGCTGTCCGCCTTGGACGTCCACACGGAGGAGCTGGTGGAGAACCGGCTCCGGACCGTCCTGAAGGACACCACCACGCTGATCGTCGCGCACCGGCCATCCACTGTTGCCCTCGCGGACCGGGTGGCCCTGCTCGAACAAGGCAGGATCGCCGCCGTCGGAACGCATACGGAACTGCTGGCAGGCAACGACCATTACCGTTACGTCATCGCCAGCCTGGACCAGGAACCCCGGGACCTGGATTCGGAGTTGTCGGACCTCGAGGAAGATGCCGATATCCAGGAAGCCGAGGCCACCCGATGAGCGCCACGACATTCGGCACCGCCAACGAAGACAACGCCCACCTCAGCAAGAGCGACAGCAGGGCGGTACGACGGCGCTCGCTGGCGCTGCTGCGGTCACTGATCCGGCCGGTGCGCCTGCGCTTCTGGCTGACCATCGCCATGGTGGTCCTGTCCCAGGCGGCACGCGTGGCGGGCCCGGCGCTGATCGCCTACGGCATCGACCGCGCACTGCCCGCCCTCCAGGCCGGGGACAACGCGCCCCTGGTGCTCACCGGCGTCGCCTACCTCCTCGCGGCCATGGCGACGGCGGGGCTCACGGCCTTGTATGTCACGTCCACCGCCAGGCTGAGCCAGGCCATGCTGCTGGACCTGCGCCTCCGGGTGTTCCGCCACACCCAGCGGCTGAGCCTGGAGTTCCACGAGAAGTACACCTCCGGCCGGATCATAGCCCGGCAGACGTCGGACCTGGAGGCCCTCCGGGAGCTCCTGGACTCGGGGGTCAGCTCGCTCGCCTCAGGCGTGCTGTTCATGGTGTTTACTGCAGCCACCGTGTTCGCACTGGACTGGCGGAGCGGGCTGCTGGTGCTGGCCGCGGGCGTTCCCATGTTCCTCCTGGCCCGCTGGTACCAGAAACACTCCCAGATCGTCTTCCGGGAATCGCGGGTGGTCTCCGCCCGGCTGATTGTGCATTTCGTGGAAACCATGACAGGCATCCGCGCAGTCAAGGCCTTCCGGAAGGAGCAGGAAAACTCCGGGCTTTACAGCCGGCTCGCCGAGGAATACCGGCGGGTCACCGTGCGCTCCATCAACCTGAACGGCATCTTCCAGCCCGGGCTGGTGCTGATCGGCAACGTGTGCGTGGCAGTGGTCCTGCTCTTCGGAGGCTTCCGCGTCCTCGGCGGGGACCTGGAAGTCGGGGTTCTCCTGGCACTCATCCTCTCCACCAAACGGTTCTTCCAGCCGGTGGACCAGATGGCCATGTTCTACAACTCGTTCCAGAGTGCCCAGGCCGCGCTCGAAAAGGTCTCGGGGCTCCTCGAGGAGGTGCCTACTGTCCGGCCGCCGAAGAATCCCGTCGCACTGAAGGACGCCAATGGTGCAATTGACTTCACGGACGTCGAATTCCGGTACGGAGACGGTCCTGTCATCGTCCCCAACCTGAACCTGCGCATCCCTGCGGGGCAAACCGTAGCCTTGGTGGGCCAGACGGGAGCAGGGAAATCCACCCTGGCCAAGCTGATAGCCCGTTTCTACGACGTCACGTCGGGTTCGATCACGCTGGACGGCATCGACCTCCGGAGCCTCGGCACCACCGACCTGCGCCGCAACATTGTCATGGTCACCCAAGAGGCGTTCCTGTTCAGCGGCTCGGTGGCGGACAACATCGCATTGGGCCGCCCGGAAGCCTCCCGCTCCGAGATCGAGGAAGCAGCCAAGGCAGTGGGCGCCCACGACTTCATCAGGGAACTTCCCGAGGGCTATGACACCGATGTCAACAAGCGCGGCGGGCGGGTGTCATCCGGCCAGCGGCAGCTCATCAGCTTTGCCAGGGCTTTCCTGGCCCGCCCGGCAGTACTGATCCTGGACGAGGCGACCTCCTCGCTGGACATCCCCTCCGAACGGCTGGTGCAGCAGGGCCTTGCCCGCCTCCTCGCGGGCACGGAGGCCGCCCGCCGGACGGCCCTGATCATCGCCCACCGCCTGTCCACAGTGGAAACCGCGGACAGGGTGCTGGTGGTGCAGGACGGCCGCATCGTGGAGGACGGCAGCCCGGCCGATCTCATTGGCGGCGGCGGACGCTTTGCGGACCTGCATGGAGCGTGGAAGGACTCACTGGTCTGATCCCGGTCCCCTGCCCCTGCCCGGCCGGCCTTCCTGTCCGGGCTGAGGATTTCGCATCGGGACCCGGCATCGGCTATCCTTGTAAAGTTGCTTTTGCAGCGGATCGGGATGTAGCGCAGCTTGGTAGCGCGCTTCGTTCGGGACGAAGAGGTCGCAGGTTCAAATCCTGTCATCCCGACCACAACTGAAGAGGGTCTCCTTACGGAGGCCCTCTTTTATGTTGCCTGAAATCCGGAGCATCGGTAACTTTTTGGTAAAGGAAAGCCCCGGAGCGGATGCTCCGGGGCTTTCCCCGCCTCCTGTTGTGAGGAAGCTGTTTACACAGGATCAGGCCAGTTGCCCGTGTTGGTGGTGTAGGTGCTGTCGGACTTCTTGTCCTTGGTCTCCTTGGAGACGGGATCCGGCCAGTTTCCGGTTCCGGCTACAGCCACTCGTTCCGTGTCGGCAATGGAACCTGCAGACAGGACAGCCGGAGCCGCCGCAGAAAACGCTAAGGCCCCAGCCAAGGCGGCTGCAGCTGCAATCTTCTTCAACATATAAGTTCCTCAATACGAGTCGGATTCGTTACAAAGCCAGCACTGTCCTTGTTGACATACATTGTAAAATGTTTTCCACAGCGGCTGTCAAGCGCCAATGGGAAACCTGTGGAGAAAGGAGGAGTCCTGTGGGCAACGGATTCGGGGAGAAGCTCCGGGCGGAGAGGCTCGATCGGGGGCTGACACAGGCGGAACTGGGCAAGGACCTGTATTCACCCAGCTACATTTCCCTACTCGAAACAGGCCGCAGGGAACCAACTGCGGAGGTCATTGAAGAACTGGCACGCAGGCTGGAGCTTGCACCGAAGGCCTTGGAGGCATGGAGCCAGCCCATCTCGGTCAGCGACGCCGAGTACGTACTTGCAGGGCTCTACGCCCGCCAGGCCTGGGACCTGAGGGACTATCCCCTCGCCGCCAGCCATGCGGCTTCAGCAGCGCAGATAGCCCTGGACGGACGAAACACCAGCGCCTGGTGGAACATGAGCTATATGCAGGCCGAGTGCCTGCTGAAGCACGGCGACCTGCTGGAGTGCAGGGAGCTTGTGGAAAGGCTGCTCGAGCACCCGATGGCCAGGGAATCCGTGGGGCTGGGCGCGCGTGCCCGGCAGATGCTCGCGGTTGTGTGCCAGCGCCAGGGCCAGCTGACGGCTGCCGTGGAGCATGCAACGGAGGCAGTGGCCTTCGCGGAGCAGTTGCCCAGGGGCTCAGTGATCACCATCGGCGCGCTCCGGGCCCTGATCGGTGCATTGGCCGAAAGCGGCCGCCTCAATGAGGCGTGGAAGTACTGCCAGGAATTGCTCGCCCAGGTGGATGAGCACGCGATGTCCCAGCTGGCCGGCGAGGTGGCCTGGGTCATCGGCAATGTGGCGTTTATGCGCCACGACTATGTGGAGGGCGTCAAACACCACGAACGGGCAGCGAAACTGCTGTCACCGGCAAATGACATCGAGCTGTGGGCCCGTTTCAATAAAGCGTCCGCCGCGGTACGGCTGTCCTCCGGAATTGTGGAGCCTGAAACGCTGTCATCCATTGAGCGGGCCGAGCTTGCTTTTTCAATCGTCAGCGGCACCAAGAGTGATGAGCTGGAAGTTGCCTTCATCCGCGCCCGGTGGCTGTACCTGACCGGGGACATCGTTGCCGCCGTCGAGAAGCTCCGGGAAATCCATGCCGAGCGGGACAACCTTGCGAAGCACACCGCCGGGGAAGTGTCTTTGCTGCTGGGGAAGTCCCTTAAGGCCGCGGGCGAGGCAGAAGAAGCCCTGGTGCACCTCGAAGAAGCGCAGAAAGCCTTCAGCGCCGCGGGAGCCGCTGACCGCGTCCAGCAGGCAATGGACGCGGTCCTGGAAATAAAGCTGGCCCAGCGGCGCGCCGCGGCCGCTGCGAAGGCAAGCTAGCCGGCACGCCGTTCGCCGGGAGCCGCTGGGGCTCCGTCAGGCGAAGGTTTTCCCCGTGAGTTTCTCGTACGCCTCAACGTAGCGGCTGCGGGTGCGCTCGATGACCTCGGCCGGCAGGGCCGGCGGAGGGGTGTCCGAGGACCTGTCCCAGCCCGATTCGTCCGATGTGAGCCAATCCCGGACGTACTGCTTGTCAAAGGAAGGCTGCGCACTGCCCGGCTGGTATGTTGCGGCGTCCCAGAACCGTGAGGAATCCGGTGTCAGGACCTCGTCGCCAAGCGTGATCGACCCCGAAACGGCGTCGTAGCCGAATTCCACTTTGGTGTCTGCCAGGATGATGCCACGCTCCCGGGCGATCTTTTCGGCAGTGGAGTAGATCTTCAAGGTGAGCTCGCTCAGTCGTCCAGCGATGTCGTCGCCCACCATGGCCACCACGGCGTCGTAGGTGATGTTCTCGTCGTGCTTCCCCACCTCCGCCTTGGCCGAGGGTGTGAAGATGGCGTGGTCCAGGCGCGAACCGTCCACCAGTCCCTCCGGCAGCGGAATGCTGCACACGGTCCCCGAAGCTTTGTATTCCTCCAGGCCGGAGCCGGTGAGGTAGCCGCGGGCGATGCATTCCACCGGAAACATGTCCAGCTTCTTGCAGATCATGGCCCGGCCCTCCACCGCGGCGGGGACGCCGTCCTCCACGGTGGATCCCAGTACGTGGTGTTCCACGTCCAGCTGGTCAAACCACCACAGGCTCAACTGGGTGAGGATGCGCCCCTTGTCCGGAATCCCGCTGGACAGGACATGGTCAAACGCGCTGATCCGGTCGCTGGCCACCACCAGCACACAGTCCTGGCCGACGCGCTGCAGGATGGACTCGTCCGCCGGCTCGTACAGGTCCCTGACTTTCCCCGAGTAGACATGGGTCCATCCGGGCAGTTCGGGGGCCGTGGTGCTGAAACCGCGGGATGCTGGAACGTTGCTCATGCTAGGCCTTCGTCTCGGTCCTGTGGAGGGATGCACTGGCATTAAAGGGGACCTTCACTTCCCCGCGGGCGGCCTTGCCGCCGATGTCCGTACGGAACTGCGCGCCATCGAGCTGAATCAGTTCCACGCCGTCGTACGCTCTTTCACGCGCCTCCACCAGGTCGCTGCCCAGCGCGACGACGGCGAGCACGCGTCCGCCGGCGGACACCACTTTACCGTCCTCGTCGAAGGAGGTGCCGGCGTGGATGATGTGTACGCCTTCCAGTTCCTCCGCCTTCTTGAGCCCGCGGATTCGGTCCCCGGTGCGCGGAGTGTCCGGGTAGTTTTCGGACGCAATGACGACGGCGACGGCAGTCTCCTTCGCCCACCGCAGCTCTTCTGCCTTATCGAGTTCGCCCTTGGCGGCTGCCAGCAGCAGGGCACCAAGGGGCGTCTTGAGCCGGGCCAGGACGGCCTGGGTCTCCGGGTCGCCGAAACGGACGTTGAATTCGATGACGCGGGTGCCGCGCGAGGTGAGGGCCAGCCCCACGAACAGTACGCCGACAAACGGGGTGCCGCGGCTGGCCATTTCGTTGACGGTGGGCTGGGCAACGCGGTCGAGAACCTCCTGGACCAGGCCCTCGGGCGCCCATTCCAGCGGAGTGTACGCGCCCATGCCCCCGGTGTTGGGGCCTTCGTCGTTGTCGAAGATCCGCTTGAAGTCCTGTGCCGGGGAAAGTGCCACGGTGTTGTGTCCGTCGCAAAGGACGAACAGGGACACCTCGGGCCCGTCCAGGAACTCCTCGATGACAACCGAGCCGCCAGCTTCGAAGCAGGACTGCGCGTGGGCCAGGGCTTCCTCGCGGTTCGTGGTGACAACCACGCCCTTGCCCGCGGCCAGGCCGTCGTCCTTCACCACGTAGGGGGCGCCGAAGGTGTCCAGGGCCGAGGCGGCTTCCTCCGCGTTGGTGGCCACCATGGCCATGGCCGTGGGCACTCCGGCTTCCGCCATGATTTCCTTGGCGAAAGCCTTGGAGGCCTCAAGCTGTGCGGCCGCCTTGCTGGGGCCGAACACGGGGATCCCGGCCTCGCGGACAGCGTCGGACACACCTGCTGCGAGCGGCGCCTCGGGACCCACCACCACCAGGTCCACGGCGAGCTTGGTGGCCAGGGCGGCGACGGCGTCGGGATCGTTGGCGTTGATGCTGTGGGTCGGGACCAGCTTGCTGATGCCGGCGTTGCCGGGAGCTGAGTGGACCTCGGACACGTTGGGATCGGCGAGCAGGGAGCGGACAATGGCGTGTTCGCGGCCTCCGGGGCCGATGACGAGTACCTTCACAGTCTCCAAGGGTACTTCGTGCACCCTGCCCGTTCCTAAGCTGTGTCGGCGGATCAATTCGGCGGTTCTTTCCGGTAGAGGGCCGCCGCGACAATCCGCGGCCCGCGCCGCTCCGAATCCTCATCATGAAGAAGCTGAGGAACTCGCCCAAAGGACCCACTGCCATGGCCGCGCTGGCAGGCGCGGTGGCAGCCGCCGTCGTCCTCGCCGTGGCCGAACTGCTCGGTGCGTTCTTCACCGCCCGCGCCACACCGCTGATCGCCCTGGGATCGACCTTCATCGACTTCACGCCGCCCTGGCTGAAGGACTTCGCCATCGCTACTTTCGGCACCAATGACAAAGCTGCACTGTTCGCGGGCATGGGCCTGACCATTGCCGTGCTGGCATGCGTCCTGGGCGTGGTGGCCTACCGGCGCTGGGCATTGGGCGTGCTGGGGGTCCTGGCCATGGGAGCGGTCATCGTCGCCAGCGTGGTGACCCGGGCAGGCGTCGCGCCGGCTGATGCCCTTCCCTCGGTAGCGGGCACCTTTGCCGGCCTGGCCGCCCTGCGGCTGCTGATGAACCGCATGCCGCGGCAGGCGGCGTGGCCCGAAGCCCCCGCGAAGGCCGCTGAGCCTGACGGACACCCGGGGACCAGCCGTCGGCGGTTCTTCGCGGCAGCGGGGATCACCGCGGCTGCTGCCGGTTTGGCCGCCACCGGAGGCCGGCTGCTGGGCGCGGCCCGCAGCAACATCCTCCAGGCACGGGACGCCCTGAAGCTGCCCGCCCCGGCCAACGCGGCGCCGGCCGTTCCCGCCGGCGTCCAGTCACCGGTACCCGGAGTTGCGCCGTGGCTGACGCCCAACGGGGAGTTCTACCGCATTGATACAGCGCTGAGCATCCCCGAAATCGACGTGGACAGCTGGGAGCTCCGGGTCCACGGCCTGGTGGAGGAGGAGGTCCGCCTCACCTTCCAGGACCTGCTCGACGCCGACCTGATCGAGTCCCACGTCACCCTCACCTGCGTGTCCAATCCCGTGGGCGGAAACCTGGCCGGCAACGCCAAATGGCTGGGCCTGCCGCTGCGGGAGGTCCTGAAGCGGGCAAGGCCCAAGGACGGCGCAGACATGGTGCTGTCCACGTCCGTTGACGGCTTCAGCGCCTCCACGCCGCTGGAGGTGCTGCAGGACGACCGGGACGCGATGCTGGCCATCGGCATGAATGGCGAGCCCCTGCCGCTGGAGCACGGCTATCCCGTGCGGATGGTGGTTCCGGGCCTGTACGGCTTTGTCTCCGCCACCAAGTGGGTGGTGGACCTCGAAGTGACCCGGTTCGCCGACAGCAAGGCCTACTGGACCGAGCGAGGCTGGTCCGAACGCGGCCCCATCAAGACCATGGCCCGCGTGGACGTCCCCAAGTCCTTCGCAAAGGTCCCCGCAGGAAGAGTGGCCGTGGGCGGCACCGCCTGGGCCCAGACGCGCGGCATCACCAAAGTGGAGATCCAGGTGGACGACGGCGATTGGGCGGCCGCGGATCTTTCCGCAGAGGCTTCCCTGGTTACCTGGCGCCAGTGGTCCTACCAGTGGGACGCGACCCCCGGCCCGCACTACATCAAAGTCCGTGCCACCGACGGGTCCGGCGAAGTGCAGACGGACCGGCGCGCGGACCCCGTTCCCGACGGCGCGTCCGGCTGGCAGTCCGTGATGGTCACGGTCGAGTAGGGCGGCCTTCCGCCGCATTCCATCAGGCGGCCCCTAGACTGGCACCATGCCGCACAACCCGCATGCCACCTTTACCGTGGACTCCGCAGTGGAACTGGCCGTGATCGAACGGAGCGGTTTTGTGGAGTCGCGGCACATCGGTTCTGCCGTGCTCCTGGCTGCGGACGGGTCCGTGGTTACTGAGCTGGGCGACATCAACACCCCGATTTTCGCCAGGTCCACGCTGAAGCCGTTCCAGGCCCTGGCATCCATGCAGTCCGGCGTCCCGCTGCGGGGCGCGCAGGTGGCGGTGGCCTGTGGCAGCCATACCGGTTCCCTGGACCACATGGATGTCGTGGAAGGAATGCTCAAGGCAGCCGGGGTCCGCGAGGACCAGCTCCAATGCCCGGAGGCCTGGCCCCAGGACGAGACGGCCCGCAACTGGCTGGTGCGGTCAGAGCGGGGAAAATCCAGGCTTGCCTGCAACTGTTCCGGCAAGCACGCGGCCTTCCTCTGGGCATGCACCGAAAACGGCTGGGATACCCACAGCTACCTTGAGCCCAACCACCCGCTGCAGCAGCGGGTGCGCACCGTCATCGAGGAATACACGGGCGAGAAGATCGCCCACCTGGGCATCGATGGCTGCGGCGCTCCGGTGGCGGCAGTTTCCCTCAAGGGACTGGCCAGGGGGTACTCGCTGCTGGCGAAAGCCCCGGGCGACCAGAGCTTCAGCGCCCGGGCTGCCACCATTGCAACGTCCATGCTGGACTACCCCTGGGCGGTCCAGGGACGGGGCGAAGCCAACACACTGGTCATGGACGAGCTGGAGATCATCGCGAAGATCGGTGCGGAAGGCGTCCTGGCCATGGCCACCCCACAGGGTGTTTCCGTAGCCGTGAAGATCCTGGACGGGAACGTCCGTGCCACCTCACTGGTGGCCTTGACCCTCCTGGCCGCGGCCGGTGCAGTGGAGATTCCCGGGGTTGCCAGCGTGTTGGAAAAAGTGGTTGACCCTGTGCTGGGCGGCGGAAAACCTGTTGGCAAAATTCGGCTGGGTCCCGCAGTGTCGGCGCTGCTGGACTAGGCTCCTGCCGCTCGAAGTTCTCCTTATCGCCAACCCCAACGTGAAGGAAGCCGGATCCATGGCTGTTGCCCGCCGTCGTATCGACCCGGAGGAAGGCGCCGCCGCCCTCGCCGCCTGGCAGGAAGCCGCCGGCCCGTCGTCGGACGTTCCTGTCCCGCGAAGCATCCTGGCCACTGCGGTGCGCTACACGCTTGAGGAGGTCACAGCGCGGGCACCGGGCAATTCCGTGGAGGTGCGGGTGCCCCCGTTCGGCGTCACCCAGTGCGTGGAAGGTCCGCGGCATACGCGCGGCACGCCGCCCAACGTTATAGAGTGCGACGCCGCCACCTGGCTTGCGATGGTTACAGGCCGGTTGGGCTGGGCGGATGCGGTGGCCGCGCACAAGGTTGCTGCCTCCGGACTCCGGGCTGACCTCTCGGCACTGCTCCCGCTGTAGCCGGGCTCAGCCGCGGCCGATGAACGGCATCCCGGCGGCGGTGACCACCACGGACCCCACATTGGCTGTGGGCGGCATGTTGGCCATCATCAGGACGGCACGGGCGGCGTCCTCCACGGGGAAGGTGGGTTCAACCCGCCGGCTGCCGTCAGCCTGGAGCGCCCCGGCACCCACGCCGATGGTGTCCATGATCTCCGTGGCCGTGTTGCCGATGTCGATCTGCCCGCACGTGATCCCGAAGCCCCGCCCGTCCAGCTCGATGCTCTTGGTCAACCCTGTCATGGCATGCTTGGTGACGGCGTAGGCTACCGTTTTGGGCCGTGGCGAGTGCGCGGAGATGGAGCCGTTGTTGATGATCCGCCCGCCCTGCGGATCCTGCGCCTTCATGGCCCTCACAGCGGCTGCGGCGCACAGCATAGAGCCTGTGAGGTTCACTGCCAGGGTGGCGTTCCAGTCCTCCAGCGAGATTTCGTCCACGCTGGCCGCCGGGCCGAACACCCCGGCATTGTTGAACAGAACGTCCACCCGGCCCCACTTTTGGCGGGTGGCCTCGAAAAGATTCTCGACGTCGTGGGGCCGGGTGACGTCACAGGTGACCGGCAGCGCGTTCGGATGGCCGTCCGCCGTCTCGGCAAGCTGTTGTTCCCGCCGCCCGGCGAGGGCGACGGCGTAGCCGTCGGCCAGGAGAAGGCGCGCCACTGCACGGCCAATTCCGGAACCCGCTCCGGTGACGACTGCTACGCGCCCCGGTTGCTGGAACTGGTTCAAAGTCTTCTCCTGTACTGCCGGTCGCTACGCGTCGGTGGACGCTGTAGCCTCGAGAGGTGCCGCGACTCCCGCGCTGTTCAGCGGCCAGCCTATGACGGTCTTGGGCCGGGGCGCAGCGTAGGTCCGCACCTTGGAAGTGGACAGCCGCATGCGGACCAGGGATTCAGCGATGGCCACGGCCGACGCGACACCGTCCACCACGGGCACTCCCGCCCGCTGCCGGATCTGCTCGTCCAGGCCGGCCATGCCGCCGCAGCCGAGGACAATCACTTCGGCCTTGTCCTGCGTGACGGCCTGCATGGCCTGGCTGATGATGGCTTCCACGGCCCGTTCCGGTTCCTCCTCAAGTTCCAGGACCGCCATGCCGCTGGCCCGCACCGAGGCGCACCTGGCATCCAGCCCCGCCAGCTTGAGCCGGTCTTCAATGAGCGGAACGGTACGGTCCAGGGTGGTGACCACGGAGTACTTGTGGCCCAGGAACATCGCCGTGCTGGCTGCGGCTTCGGTGATGTCCACCACCGGGACGTCCAGCAGCTCCTGCAGCCCCTCCCGTCCGTGCTCGCCGTAGCCTGCCTGGACGACGGCGTCGAACGGTTCCTGGTAGGAAGTCACGGCGTCCATCACAGCGATGGCTGCCAGGTAGCTCTCGAAGTTGCCTTCGCAGGAGTCCGCCCCGAACCGCGGCGTGATGCCAACGATCTCCGTGCCCGGTGCCGCGATGCTGCGGGCCTGGGCCGCAATGGAATCCGTCATGGACTGGGTGGTGTTGACGTTCGCAACGAGTATGCGCATCAGGGGATCCTTAGTGTTTGCTGGCGACGGCGATGGCCTCGCCGTCGCGGTCTTCGAGCCGCTGCGAGCGGTCCGCGATGAAGAAGTACACAACGGCTGCGATGCCGGCGGCGAAGAACCAGGCGAACGGTGCTGCCGCCGCCAGCGCCGGGATGAAGGCGATGAGGAGCGCCAGGACGGCGGCCGGCACCATGGCGATGATGGCCCTGGGGTTGACGCCGTTCTTGTAGTAGTAGGCGCCGGCAGCAGATGCGGTGTACAGCTCGGGAACGTTGACCTTGCCGCGGCGGATCAGCCAGTAGTCAGCCATCACGACGCCGAACAGCGGGCCAAGCAGGGCGCCGAGGCCCCCGAGGAAGTACACGATCACCAGCGGGTTGTTGTAGAGGTTCCAGGGCAGGATGACCAGGCCGATGACGGCGCTGACGATGGCAGCCTTGCGGAAGTCCAGGTGTTTGGGGAACAGGTTGGTGAGGGCATAGACCGGAGCCACGAAGTTGGCCATGAGGTTCACCGCGATGGTCAGGATCAGCAGGGCCAGGCATGCCAGGACCAGGAAGAGCGTGTTGGGGATGGTCTGGACGATGTCCGAGGGGCTCTCGATGATGGTGCCGTTGATTTTGAACTGCCCTCCCGCCATCACGACGACGATGGCGCCGAAGACGAGCATGTTGATGGGAATGCCCCAGAAGTTTCCGCTGACCACGGCCTTCTTGGAGACGGCGGACCGGGTGAAGTCGCAGAAGTTCAGGACGAATGTGCCGTAGATGGAGACCCAGAGGGCGCCGCCGGCGAAGATGGTCAGCCACATTTGCGGCCCTTCGAGGGCGTTGTCCGAGGACCAGGCAATGGCGCCGCCCGCTTCCATGAAGATCCAGACGGCGATGGCGGCCATGGTGACCAGGATGATCGGGCCTGCGAAGGCCTCATACTTGCGGATCATTTCCATGCCGAAGCTCACGATGACCAGCTGGACAACCCAGAGGATGATGAACGCGATCCATCCCAGGGTGGACAGCCCCAGGATGGAGTCCTTGTCCAGCTCGCCGAGGGGCGGGAACACGGCCACGAGCATCACCCGGAAGACCACCGAGGCCAGGTAGGTCTGGATGCCGAACCAGGCCACGGCGACGGCGCCACGGAGCAGGCTGGCGATTTGGGCGCCGCGGATGCCGAAGCTGATCCTGCTCATCACCGGGAATGGGACGCCGGTTTTGACGCCCATGAATCCGGAGAGGTTCAGGAGGCCGAAGAGCAGGGCGGCTCCGATGCCGAGTGCCAGCAGTATCTGCCAGCCGCCAAGGCCCAGGGCGAAGAGTCCGATGGCAAAGGCGTAGTTTCCGAGGCTGTGGACATCATTGGCCCACAGGGTGAAGATGCTGTAGCCGGACCAGCTGCGGCCGGCACGCTTGGTGGGGGCAAGGTCCGCGTTGTAAAGGGTGGGGCTGATGGCCTGCCCTGATGCTGCGCTGGCTGATTCGCACAGGGCTTCGACACGTTCGGCGGAGTGGGCTGAGGAATCTGACGGCGTTGTCAGGTCAGGAGCCATATCAACGCCCGTCGGGGGAGGGGTCTGCATGGGGAACTCCAGTTCTGGAAAGGTTTCGCTGCGGTGAGCCCTGGCTGGACAGGCCGGTTCTGTTATTCCGCATTGCGAAATCTTGATATTGAATGGTGAAAAAAGGTTATGACGTGGATCACCCGACGTCAAGGTGCCCAGCGAACGGCGCCAGTCACAAACGCGATCTTCCCGCCGGACGGCCTTCTTCCCTGAGCGAAGGGGCGGGAGCGTTTGACCGGCCGTGACCGGCTCACTAATCTCGTATAGCAATAATGTTTTCCCACATTATGAAAATAAGTGCCCAGCATTCAAAGATGAAAGAGGCTGCCGTGGCTGCAGGAGAAGATACCTCCCATATCCTCAGCGGGTTGACTAACCAGCTGCCTGATCGTGATCCCGAAGAGA
>NZ_JARCCZ010000037.1:0-38153 GCF_048957775.1 Pseudarthrobacter sp. CC4
CTGCCGTTGTGGAATCACAACGGCAGCCGGCGCTTCTGCCTGGGCAGGAAGGCCGCGGGGCTACGGGACCGGCACCGGGGTGACCCCGAGGGGCACCAGGTGCTCCGCGCCGCCGTCGGGCGCTGACAGCACCCAGATGCCCTTCTCATGGACAGCCACTGAGTGCTCCCACTGGCAGGAGCGCTGGCCGTCCGTGGTCACCACGGTCCAGTCGTCCTCAAGGACAGCGGTGTCGATGCCGCCGCGGACCAGCATGGGCTCGATCGCGAGGCAGAGGCCGGGCCGGATCTTGGGTCCACGGTGGCTGGTGCGGTAGTTCAGCACATCCGGGGCCATGTGCATTTCGGAGCCGATGCCGTGGCCTACGTAATCTTCGAGGATCCCCAACGGCTTGCCGGGGACTGCGGAAACGTAATCGTCGATGGCGGCCCCGATGTCACCCACATGCTTGCCAGTGGCCAGTGCCGCGATTCCGCGCCACATGGCTGCATTGGTCACGTCAGACAGGCGCTGGTCCTCCGGATCGGCGGTGCCCACGATGACGGTCCTGGCGGAGTCGGAGTGCCAGCCGTTCACGATCGCGCCGCCGTCGATCGAGATGATGTCCCCGTCCTTGAGCACGCGGCTGCCGGGGATGCCGTGCACCACTTCCTCATTGACGGAGGTGCAGATCGTGGCCGGAAAGCCGTGGTAGCCGAGGAAGTTCGACTTTGCGCCCGCCTCGTTCAGCACGGCGGCGAAGACGTCGTCCAGGTGCTTGGTGGTCACTCCGGGCACGGCCGCGGCAACGGCAGCGTCAAGCGCGCGGCTCAGGACCAGGCCTGCCTCGTGCATGATGCGCATCTGGGCATTGGTCTTGTATTCGATGCGGGGCTGGCCAAAGGCCATGGTGTTCCTTCTTTCAAATGGCTGAGGCTCCTCCCGGATGACGGGAGGAGCCTCGGATAACTGCCGCCTGGATCAGGCTGCCTGCGCTGCCTTGATGGCCTGCATCACGCGGTCGGTGACCTCGTCGATGGGGCCGATGCCGTCCACCTGGGTGAGGATGCCGCGCTCTGCGTACTTGGCCACCACGGCTTCGGTCTGCTCGTGGTACAGGTCAAGGCGGTGGCGGATGACGGCTTCGTTGTCGTCGCTCCGGCCCGTTTCCTTGGCCCGGCCGAGCAGCCGGTGCACCAGTTCCTCATCGTCGGCAGTCAACTGCAGGACGACGTCGAGCTTTTCCTCACCCTTGGCGAGGATCTCGTCCAGGTAGTCCACCTGGGCGGTGGTGCGGGGGTAGCCGTCCAGCAGGAAGCCGTTTTCGACGTCGGACTCGCTGAGCCGGTCCCGCACCATCTTGTTGGTCACGCTGTCCGGAACGAAGTCGCCGTTGTCCATGTACTTCTTGGCCTCGATGCCAAGCGGCGTTTCGCCCTTCACGTTTGCACGGAAGATGTCGCCGGTGGAGATGGCCACAACGCCGAGGCGTTCTGAAATCCGTTCCGCCTGCGTTCCTTTTCCGGAGCCCGGAGGCCCAATAATCAGCATTCTCGTCATCGCAAAAGCCCTTCGTAGTGACGTTGTTGTAGCTGTGCGTCAATCTGCTTGACGGTCTCCAGACCCACGCCCACCATGATCAGGATCGAGGTGCCACCGAACGGGAAGTTCTGGTTCGCGTTGATCAGTACCAGTGCAACCAGCGGAATCAGCGCCACGAAGCCCAGGTACAGGGCTCCTGGCAGGGTGATCCTGGAGAGCACGTACTGCAGATAGTCAGCGGTCGGCTTACCCGCGCGGATACCCGGGATAAAGCCGCCGTACTTCTTCATGTTGTCCGAGACCTCTTCAGGGTTGAAGGTGATCGCGACATAGAAGTAGGTAAAGAACACGATCATGGCGAAGTACAGAACCATATAGATCGGCTGGTCACCGCGGACCAGGTTGTTGTTGATCCACTCCACCCACGGCTGGAGCTGCTCGCCTTGCTTGGGCTGGTTGAACTGCGCAATCAGGCCCGGCAGGTACAGCATGGAGGAAGCGAAGATCACCGGGATGACACCGGCCATGTTGACCTTGATGGGAATGTAAGTGCTGGTGCCGCCCACGGTCCGGCGGCCAATCATTCGCTTTGCGTACTGAACAGGAACGCGGCGCTGCGATTGCTCAACGAAGACCACCAGGGCCACGGTGAGCAGGCCCACGGCAACGACGATAAAGAAGGTGCCGGGACCCTGCGAGGTCCAGATGGCGCCCAGGGAGGTGGGGAAGGTGGCAGCAATGGACGTGAAGATCAGCAGCGACATGCCGTTGCCCACGCCCTTCTCGGTGACGAGTTCGCCCATCCACATGATCAGGCCGGTGCCGGCCGTCAGGGTGATGATGATCAGGATGGTGGTGATCACGCTGCTGTCGGGAATGATCTGCAGGTTGCAGCCCGGCAGCAGCTGGCCGGAACGCGCCAGCGATACCAGGGTGGTGGCATTGAGCAGGCCGAGCGCGATGGTGAGGTAGCGCGTGTACTGGGTCAGTTTCGACTGGCCGGACGCGCCTTCCTCGTACAGTTCCTGGAACCGGGGAATGACCACCCGGAGCAACTGGACGATGATGCTTGCCGTGATGTACGGCATGATACCCAGGGCGAAGATGGACACCTGCAGCAGGGCTCCGCCGCTGAACAGGTTCACGAGCTGGTACAGCCCGCCTGCCGTCTGACCGCCCTGCAAGCATTGCTGCACGTTCTGGTAGTTCACACCAGGCGAGGGAATGAAGGCACCCAAGCGGAAGATGGTGATGATTCCCAGCGTGAACAACAACTTGCGTCGCAGATCAGGCGTGCGAAAGGCCCGGCCAAATGCGCTAAGCAAGCGTCCTCCTGTGGTGTCTATAAGAGTGGTGTGATGGGGATCGATGAATCCCAACAACCGAGTCTAACGGGTGTATGCGCCCTGCGAACAATCCGCGGAAGCGGCGCTGCGCCGGATGGCGGCGAAAAAACGCCGGGCGGATGGAAAAAACTCCCGGTCCCGGGGCCGTAGCCCCGGGACCGGGAGTTCAACAACGGGCTTGGCGCCCACCGGCTCTAGAGAGCGGTGGTGCTTCCGCCTGCTGCGGCAATCTTTTCAGCGGCGCTGGCCGAGAATGCGTGGGCGGTGACGTCAACCTTGACGGTGATGTCGCCGGTGCCCAGCACCTTGACGGGCTGGTTCTTGCGAACGGCACCCTTTTCGACCAGGTTCTCCACGGTGACTGCGCCACCTTCGGGGAACAGCTCGTTGAGCTTGTCCAGGTTTACAACCTGGTACTCGACCCGGAACGGGTTCTTGAAGCCGCGCAGCTTGGGCAGGCGCATGTGCAGCGGCAGCTGGCCGCCGGCAAAGCCAGCCTTGATCTGGTAGCGGGCTGCAGTACCCTTCGTGCCACGGCCAGCGGTCTTACCCTTGGATGCTTCACCACGACCAACACGGGTCTTGGCGGTCTTGGCACCCGGGGCGGGACGCAGGTGGTGAACCTTCAGGGCGTTCTGCTTCTCAGCAGCCTGTGCCTTATCAGCAGTGTTCTCTGCCATTTACTTCGCCTCCTCTACCTTTACCAGGTGCGGAACCGTGTTGAGCATTCCAACAGTCACGGCATCGGCGGTGCGGACAACAGTCTGTCCGATCCGCTTCAGGCCGAGGGACCGCAGGGTGTCGCGCTGGTTCTGCTTGCCGCCAATGGCGGACTTGATCTGAGTGATCTCCAACTGCGCGTCGGAGGGAATCAGGTTCTTAGCCATGACTAGGCACCTGCCTTCATGTTCAGAAGGGCCTTCACCAGTGCCGGCGGAGCGATCTCGTCGAGGGGCAGGCCGCGGCGTGCTGCCACTGCTGCCGGCTCTTCGAGGCGCTTCAGGGCGTCAACAGTCGCGTGAACGATGTTGATGGCGTTGGAGGAACCGAGCGACTTGGAGAGGATGTCGTGGATGCCCACGCACTCCAGTACTGCACGGACCGGGCCACCGGCGATAACACCGGTACCGGCGGAGGCCGGACGCAGCATTACGACGCCTGCGGCAGCCTCACCCTGAACGCGGTGCGGGATGGTGCTGCCAACGCGGGGAACGCGGAAGAAGGACTTCTTAGCTTCTTCTACGCCCTTTGCGATTGCGGCAGGAACTTCCTTAGCCTTGCCGTAGCCAACGCCGACCATACCGTTGCCGTCACCGACGACGACCAGGGCGGTGAAGCTGAAGCGACGACCACCCTTGACCACCTTGGAAACGCGGTTGATGGTAACGACGCGCTCTACGAACTGGCTCTTCTCGGCTTCACGGCCGCCATCGCGGCCGCCACGGCCACCACGGTCGCCGCGGCCCTGGCCACGGTCGCCACGCTCGCCGCGACGAGCGCCACCACGGCGGTCATCGGCAGCTGCGGGGGCAGTGGTCTCAGCGGCAGCTACGGCTTCAGTAGCCTTCTGATCTGCAGACACAGTGTCCTTTTCCTTGTTTGCTTCCGTCACAGTGACAGCCCACCTTCACGTGCACCGTCAGCGACGGCGGCGATCCGGCCGTGGTACTTGTTACCACCGCGGTCGAAGACAACAGCTTCGATACCGGCAGCCTTGGCACGCTCTGCGACGAGTTCGCCAACGCGCTTGGCCTTGGCAGTCTTGTCGCCGTCGAATGCACGAAGGTCGGCTTCCAGAGTGGAGGCGCTCGCTACGGTCTGGCCCTTGGTGTCATCGACAACCTGGACGAATACGTGGCGTGCGGAACGGTTGACGACCAGACGCGGACGTACAGACGTACCGGAGATGCGCTTACGGATACGAAGCTGGCGGCGGCTGCGCGAAGCAGACTTGCTCTTGTTCGTACGCTTCTTGTTAATTGAGATGGCCATGGTTACTTACCAGCCTTTCCGACCTTGCGGCGGATGACTTCGCCGGCGTAACGGATGCCCTTGCCCTTGTAGGGGTCCGGCTTCCGCAGCTTGCGAATGTTGGCAGCAACCTCGCCGACCTGCTGCTTGTTGATACCTGAAACAGAGAGCTTGGTCGGGGTCTCAACTGCAAAGGTGATGCCCTCCGGTGCGGAGACATTGACCGGGTGGCTGAAACCGAGAGCGAACTCAAGGTCAGATCCCTTGGCCTGAACGCGGTAACCGGTACCGACGATTTCAAGCTTCTTCTCGTAGCCCTTGGTGACGCCCTCGATCATGTTGGAGATCAGGGTGCGGGTCAGGCCGTGGAGTGAACGGGAGGCGCGCTCGTCGTTCGGGCGGGCGACAGTCAGGGTGTCTGCATCCAGGGTGACCTCGATCGGGCTGGCCACAGTGTGGTTCAGCTCGCCTTTGGATCCCTTGACGCTGACGACAGAGCCGTCAACCTTGACCTCAACGCCGGCAGGAACGGTGATGGGGAGACGTCCAATACGTGACATTATTCTCTTCCTTTCCCGTTACCAGACGTACGCGAGGACTTCGCCGCCCACGCCCTTCTTGCCGGCCTGCTTGTCAGTCAGGAGGCCGGAAGAGGTGGACAGGATTGCGACACCCAGGCCACCGAGCACGTGCGGCAGGTTGGTGGACTTTGCGTAAACACGCAGGCCCGGCTTGGAGATACGGCGAACGCCAGCGATTGAACGCTCGCGGTTCGGTCCGAACTTGAGCTCGATGGTCAGCTTCTTGCCAACCTCAGCGTCCTCTTCCTTCCAGCCGGCGATGAAACCTTCGGCCTTGAGGATGTCGGCGACGCGTGCCTTGAGCTTGCTGTACGGCATGGTCACGGTGTCGTGGTATGCCGAGTTTGCATTGCGCAGACGCGTAAGCATGTCTGCGACAGGATCTGTCATTGTCATGGTGGGCTCTTGCCCTTCCTCGTAACGGTTTCCGCGGCGCAGCTTCCCTGACCGGAGTCAGGGCCGTGCCGCCGGACCTTTTACGTAGTTAGATTAGTCTTCGGCCTTGAACGGGAAACCAAGCGCCTTGAGCAGCGCACGGCCTTCGTCATCGGTCTTGGCAGTGGTAACAACCGTGATGTCCATACCGCGGACGCGGTCGATCTTGTCCTGGTCGATTTCGTGGAACATAACCTGCTCGGTCAGACCGAAGGTGTAGTTGCCGTTGCCATCGAACTGCTTGCCGCTCAGTCCGCGGAAGTCGCGGATACGGGGCAGTGCCAGGGTGACAAGACGATCCAGGAATTCCCACATGCGGTCGCCACGCAGGGTAGCGTGCGCACCGATGGGCATGCCTTCGCGCAGCTTGAACTGTGCGATCGACTTGCGGGCCTTGGTTACCTGCGGCTTCTGGCCGGTGATCTGGGTGAGGTCGCGGACAGCGCCGTCGATCAGCTTGGAGTCCTTGGCGGCATCTCCAACACCCATGTTCACAACGACCTTCACGAGGCGGGGAACCTGGTTGACGTTCTGGTACTTGAATTCCTCAATGAGCGTGCTCTTGATGGATTCGGCGTACTTGGTCTTCAGACGAGGAACGATCTTCGTTGCCGGAGTCTCGAGAGTCTCAGTCATTAGATGTCCTTCCCTGAGCTCTTGGCCACGCGGATGCGGACTTCGCGCTGCTTGCCGTTACGCTCAACGGTCTCAGTGCGGAAGCCGACGCGGGTGGGCTTCTTGGTGGACGGGTCAACCAGAGCCACGTTGGAGATGTGGATCGGGGCTTCAACAACCTCGATGCCACCGGTCTTGGTGCCGCGCTGCGACTGACCGACCTTGGTGTGCTTGGTTACGCGGTTAACGCCTTCAACCAACACGCGGTTGGTGTCGGTGAAAACACGCAGGACCTTGCCCTGCTTGCCGCGGTCGCCGCCGCGCTCAGCCTTGGCGCCAGTGATGACCTGAACGAGGTCACCCTTCTTGATCTTAGAAGCCATGGACTAGAGCACCTCCGGAGCCAGAGAAACGATCTTCATGAACTTCTTGTCACGGAGTTCACGACCAACCGGTCCGAAGATACGGGTACCGCGGGGGTCACCGTCGCCCTTCAGGATCACAGCTGCGTTCTCGTCAAACTTGATGTAGGAACCATCCGCACGGCGGCGTTCCTTCTTGGTACGGACGATGACTGCCTTGACAACATCGCCCTTCTTTACGTTGCCGCCCGGGATTGCATCCTTGACGGTGGCGACAATGACGTCACCGATGCCTGCGTAGCGACGGCCAGATCCACCGAGAACGCGAATGGTAAGGATTTCCTTAGCACCCGTGTTGTCGGCGACCTTGAGTCGCGACTCCTGCTGAATCACTATTTACTCCTTGCGTCGCGCCGGTTCTCAGACCGAAAATCTTCCTACGGAATGAGCCTTGCGGAACGGTTGATCGGGGTGTCTCTTGACCTGCCTGGATTTTGCCAGACCAGGCCTAAACTCCCGTGCCAGAAGCAGTTGCTCCCATCCGGTCCAGGACTGCTCCTGGGCGCAAGGGGGCACTATGCCGTGGCACGCTTGTTTACGAGGTTGATGACGGCGCACGAAAGGCGCCATACAAACTCAAAATCTTAGCACAGTTCCGGCCAGTCCCCATATCACCGCCGGCGCTCCCCCGCAAGGCGGACGACGCCGTTACGCACCGCAGCCTGACGGCCCACCTCTGGTGCCGCTCCCCGCCGTCGGACGCTCTCTCACTTAATGCGCCTTTTCGGTCATCGCTCTCTCACTGTCCTCAGGAAAGTGAGAGAGCATCGGCCAAAAACCGACGTTAAGTGAGAGAGCGTCGCGGGGGGCACGACGGCGCCATGCGCAGAATTCTTTCGGCGCACCTTGCGTGCCACTCCCCCGGGAAGCCGCAGCGCCGCCGTCGTGCGGTCTCCACGCGTCCACGCCGTTAAAGCGGAAACCCCCGCTCCCAGGGGAGCAGGGGTTTCCGGTTACCGAAGCAGCAGGTGCTACTTGGCCTTCTCGAGGATTTCCACGAGCCGCCAGTTCTTGGTGGCGGACAGCGGGCGGGTCTCGGCGATAACAACGAGGTCGCCGATGCCGGCGGTGTTGTTCTCGTCGTGAGCCTTCACCTTGGAGGTACGGCGGATGACCTTGCCGTACAGGGCGTGCTTCACGCGGTCTTCAACCTGGACAACGATGGTCTTTTCCATCTTGTCAGAGACCACGTAGCCGCGACGCGTCTTGCGGTAACCGCGCTGCTCAGCCGTGGCTGCGGTAGCAGTTTCCGTCACGTTCTCGTCCTTTTCACTCACTTGGCATCCTCCTCGGTCTCAACCGTTTCAGCCGGCTCGGCCTTCTTGGTTGCGGCCTTCTTGGACTTCTTCTCTTCCTTGGCTTCCACAACCGGTGCGGCAACCTCGGCACGAATGCCCAGCTCGCGCTCACGGAGAACGGTGTAGATGCGGGCGATGTCCTTCTTTACCGCGCGCAGACGACCGTGGTTCTCCAGCTGTCCGGTGGCGGACTGGAAACGCAGGTTGAACAGCTCTTCCTTGGCCTTGCGGAGTTCTTCAACGAGACGCTCGTTGTCGAAACCGTCCAGCTGTGCGGGAGCCAGATCCTTGGATCCTACTGCCATTTCTATTCACCACCTTCGCGACGCAGAATGCGTGCCTTCAACGGGAGCTTGTGGATTGCCAGGCGCAGTGCCTCGCGGGCTACCGATTCCTCGACACCGGAGATCTCGAAGAGAACCCGGCCCGGCTTGACGTTTGCGACCCACCATTCCGGTGAACCCTTACCGGAACCCATGCGGGTTTCGGCAGGCTTCTTGGTCAGGGGACGGTCCGGGTAAATGTTGATCCAGACCTTACCGCCACGCTTGATGTGGCGTGTCATCGCGATACGGGCAGACTCGATCTGACGGTTGGTGACGTATGCCGGGCTCAGGGCCTGGATGCCGTACTCACCGAAGGAGACCTTGGTGCCGCCCGTAGCAGCGCCGGAACGACCCGGGTGGTGCTGCTTACGGTGCTTGACTCGACGTGGGATAAGCATTTAAGCCTGTCCTCCTTCTACAGCCTGTGCCGGTGCGGCTGCAGCTGCCTCAGCTGCCGGAGCCTCGGCAGCAGGAGCTGCGTCAGCGGCCGGGCGGTCGTTGCGACGGCGGCGGTCACCACGGTCAGCGCCACCCGGGCGGCCCGGACGGTCGCTGGCACCGCGGCCACGGGACGGGGCGGAAGCGGCCTGCTGGGCCAGTTCCTTGGCGGTGACGTCACCCTTGTAGATCCAGACCTTCACGCCGATGCGGCCGAAGGTGGTCTTGGCTTCGTAGAAGCCGTAGTCGATGTTCGCGCGGAGGGTGTGCAGGGGCACACGGCCTTCGCGGTAGAACTCCGAGCGGGACATTTCAGCGCCACCCAGTCGACCGGAGCAGGCGATACGGATGCCCTTGGCACCTGCACGCTGCGCAGACTGCATGGCCTTCTTCATTGCGCGGCGGAACGCCACACGTGAAGTCAGCTGCTCAGCAACGCCCTGGGCAACAAGCTGGGCTTCCATCTCGGGGTTCTTGACCTCGAGGATGTTCAGCTGGACCTGCTTGCCGGTGAGCTTTTCGAGCTCGCCGCGGATGCGGTCTGCTTCTGCTCCACGGCGGCCGATGACGATGCCGGGACGGGCCGTGTGGATGTCCACGCGGACGCGGTCACGGGTGCGCTCGATCTCAACCTTGGCGATACCGGCGCGCTCCATGCCCGTGGACATGAGCTGGCGGATGCGGATGTCTTCGCGAACGAAGTCCTTGTACCGCTGGCCGGCCTTGGTGCTGTCAGCGAACCAGTGCGATACGTGATCGGTGGTGATGCCGAGTCGGAACCCGTGCGGGTTTACTTTCTGTCCCACTTAGCGAGCCTCCTCTTTCTCCGGGGTAGCGACTACCACGGTGATGTGGCTGGTGCGCTTCTTGATCTGAAATGCACGACCCTGGGCACGCGGCTGGAACCGCTTCATGGTCGGGCCTTCATCAACAAACGCTTCGCTGATGATGAGGTCACCTTCGTCAAACGCCACGCCGTCGCGGTCCGCGAGGACCCGGGCGTTGGAGATTGCCGACTGTACTACCTTGAATACCGGCTCCGAAGCTGCCTGGGGGGCAAACTTCAGAATTGCCAGAGCCTCATTCGCTTGCAATCCACGAACAAGGTTGACGACGCGCCGGGCCTTCATAGGCGTTACGCGGATGTGGCGCGCAATTGCCTTGGCTTCCATTGCTTTCCTTCTCTCGTCTTTGACGTAAGTGCAGGCGCCTAGCGGCGCTTGCCCTTACGGTCGTCCTTGACATGGCCGCGGAATGTCCGCGTGGGAGCGAATTCGCCGAGCTTGTGCCCGACCATCGACTCAGTGACAAACACCGGAATGTGCTTGCGTCCGTCGTGTACGGCGATCGTGTGTCCGAGCATGTCGGGGATGATCATCGAACGGCGGGACCAGGTCTTGATGACGTTCTTGGTGCCCTTTTCGTTTTCCCTGGCTACCTTCACAAAGAGGTGCTGGTCGACGAAAGGACCTTTTTTCAGGCTGCGTGGCATGTGTCCAGGCTCCTATCGCTTGTTCTTGCCAGTACGACGGCGACGAACAATAAGCTTGTCGCTCTCTTTGTTGGGGCGGCGGGTGCGGCCTTCCCGCTGACCGTTGGGGTTGACGGGGTTACGTCCACCGGACGTCTTACCCTCACCACCACCGTGCGGGTGGTCAACCGGGTTCATGGCGACACCACGGACGGTCGGGCGGACGCCCTTCCAGCGCATGCGGCCGGCCTTGCCCCAGTTGATGTTCGACTGCTCGGCGTTGCCGACCTCGCCGACGGTTGCGCGGCAGCGCACGTCAACGTTGCGGATTTCGCCGGAAGGCAGACGCAGCTGGGCGAAACGGCCTTCCTTGGCAACAAGCTGGATGGATGCACCGGCGGAGCGGCCCATCTTGGCGCCGCCACCCGGACGCAGTTCAACTGCGTGGATAACGGTACCCACGGGGATGTTGCGCAGGGGCAGGTTGTTGCCAGGCTTGATGTCAGCGTTGGCGCCGGCCTCTACGAAGTCACCCTGGGACAGCTTGTTCGGGGCGATGATGTAACGCTTGGTGCCATCAACGTAGTGCAGGAGGGCGATGCGAGCCGTACGGTTCGGATCGTACTCAATTTCAGCAACGCGGGCGTCCACGCCGTCCTTGTCGTGACGACGGAAGTCGATCAGACGGTACTGGCGCTTGTGTCCGCCACCCTTGTGACGGGTGGTGATCTTACCGGTGTTGTTACGGCCGCCCTTTTTGGGCAGCGGACGTACCAACGACTTTTCCGGAGTCGACCGCGTGATTTCGGTGAAGTCCGCTACGCTCGAGCCACGACGGCCCGGGGTAGTCGGCTTGTATTTACGGATTCCCATAATTTATTTCCTCGTTAAAGTGGTCTCCGCTACGAGAGCGGACCGCCGAAGATGTCGATGGTGCCTTCTTTGAGGGTGACAATCGCACGCTTGGTGTTCTTGCGGGTACCCCATCCGAATTTGGTGCGCTTGCGCTTACCGGCACGGTTGATGGTGTTGATCGAGTCGACCTTGACGGAGAAGATTTTCTCCACGGCCAGCTTGATCTCGGTCTTGTTCGAACGGGGGTCCACCAGGAAGGTGTACTTGCCCTCGTCGATCAGGCCGTAGCTCTTTTCCGACACGACGGGTGCAAGCACGACGTCGCGCGGATCCTTGATGGTGGCTGCACTCACTTGGCATCCTCCTCATTCTTTGCCACTGCCTTGCCGGCAACGAATGCGTCGTAGGCAGCCTTGGTGAAGACAACGTCATCAGACACGAGAACGTCGTAGGTGTTCAGCTGGTCTGCGTACAGAACGTGAACACCGGCGAGGTTGCGCACGGACAGTGCTGCAACATCGTTGGCGCGCTCGATGACGACCAGCAGGTTCTTGCGGTCGGAGACGCCGCGCAGCGCTGCAAGTGCAGCCTTGGCGGAAGGCTTGGAGCCTTCTACCAGCTCGGCGACAACGTGGATGCGCCCGTTGCGTGCCCGGTCAGACAGTGCGCCGCGCAGTGCAGCAGCAATCATCTTCTTGGGGGTGCGCTGGCTGTAGTCACGCGGGGTGGGACCGTGGACAACGCCACCGCCGGTCATGTGAGGAGCACGGATTGAACCCTGACGGGCGCGGCCGGTGCCCTTCTGCTTGAACGGCTTACGTCCTGCACCGGAAACTTCAGCGCGGGTCTTGGTCTTGTGGGTACCCTGGCGAGCAGCAGCGAGCTGGGCAACGACAACCTGGTGCAGCAACGGCACGTTGGTCTGGACGTCGAAGATCTCTGCAGGCAGGTCAACCTGGACAGTGTTAGCCATTGGACTAGGCTCCCTTCACGGCGGTGCGTACGAGGACGACCTGGCCGCGGGCGCCGGGAACGGCACCCTTGATAAGGAGCAGCGACTTCTCGACGTCAACCGCGTGGACCGTGAGGTTCAGCGTGGTGTGACGAACGGCGCCCATGCGGCCGGCCATTTTCATGCCCTTGAAGACGCGGCTCGGGGTGGATGCGCCACCGATTGAACCGGGCTTACGGTGGTTCTTGTGGGCACCGTGGGAAGCTCCAACGCCGTGGAAGCCGTGACGCTTCATAACACCGGCGAAGCCCTTACCCTTGGTGGTGCCGATGACGTCGATCTTCTGGCCGGCTTCGAAGACCTCTACGGAGAGCTCCTGGCCCAGCTCGTACTCAGCAGCATCTGCGGTACGGAGTTCGACGACGTGGCGGCGAGGCGTGACGCCCGCCTTTTCAAAGTGACCAGCCAGCGGCTTGGTGACCTTGCGGGGATCGATCTGGCCGTAGCCGATCTGAACGGCGACGTAGCCATCAGCTTCTGCGTTGCGCAGCTGGGTGATGACGTTCGAATCTGCCTGGACCACAGTGACGGGGATGAGCTTGTTGTTCTCGTCCCAGACCTGGGTCATGCCGAGCTTCGTGCCCAGCAGGCCCTTTACGTTACGGGTTGCGGTCATAGTCTCTCAGCACCTCCCTACAGCTTGATTTCGATGTTCACGTCAGCCGGCAGGTCGAGACGCATGAGCGAGTCAACAGCCTTCGGCGTGGGATCGATGATGTCGATAAGACGCTTGTGCGTGCGCATTTCGAAGTGCTCGCGGCTGTCCTTGTACTTGTGCGGAGAGCGGATCACGCAGTACACGTTCTTCTCCGTAGGCAGCGGCACGGGGCCCACTACCGTTGCGCCTGCGCGCGTGACCGTCTCAACGATCTTCCGTGCTGAAACGTCAATGACCTCGTGGTCGTATGACTTCAGCCGGATGCGGATTTTTTGTCCCGCCATGTCGCCTGACTCTCTTTCAGTCTGTGCTTCCCCTGGTTAGGGCTGCCCTGTTCATTTCTCGTTGTATGGCTGCCGAAGCATTTGAAGTCGTAACTACCACCCGCCGCACAAGCTGAATCCGGATGAATCCGGGTTCCTCACCTTGCCGGCGCAACCGACCCCCGCGGTCGGGCGTGTCGCGCTGTGCACGCATACAAATCCGCTATTCCATGGGGAGTGGGTTATGTTTGGTCTTCCACTTGGACCCTGGCATCCGGCATTATCCGGATCGGGACGCGAAGAAGCGCTTGAACAACTCATCTAGTATGCCGGAATTTGGCGGCAGAAGCGAATCGGCGCCGCTCACGCCCGGCTGCGGGTGCTTCTTCCGGGGCCATTGCCCCTGGTCCCAACCGAATGGATGATAGGGGCATGACCCTGGAAAGCACAGACTCGGCGACCGAACTCGCCAGCCGGATGCCGGCGTCGTTCACTTTGGGGGTAGCCGCTGCTGCCTTCCAGATTGAAGGAGCATTGGCCGACGGCGGGCGGGGGCCCTCCGGCTGGGACGCCTTCGCCGAGAAGCCGGGCGCCATCGTGGACGGCCACTCCCCCGCCGTGGCGTGCGACCACTACAACAGGCTGCCGGAGGACGTGGCCCTGCTGAAGGACCTTGGGGTGGACTCCTACCGCTTCTCACTGTCCTGGCCGAGGATCCAACCCGAAGGGCGCGGCGGTTTCAACAAAGAAGGCCTGGACTTCTACGACCGGCTCCTGGATCAGCTGCTTGCGGCCGGGGTCAGCCCGATGGCTACGCTCTACCACTGGGATACCCCGCTGCCGCTGGAACACCGCGGCGGTTGGATGAACCGGGAGACAGCCGAGCGCTTCGGCGAATATGCCAGTGCCGCGGGCGAACGCTTCGGGGACCGTGTGGCGCAGTGGGTCACCTTGAACGAACCCGTCTCGGTGACCCTGAACGGCTATGCCCTGGGCGTGCATGCCCCCGGCCATGCGCTCATGTTCGACGCACTCCCGTCCATTCACCACCAACTGCTGGCCCACGGCCTTGGTGCGCAGGCACTGCGGGCAGCCGGCGTAACCGGAGGCATCGGGGTGACCAACCTGCACGCGCCCGTGCGGCCCGCCAGCGGCAAGATAGGTGACCGGCTCGTAGCCCACCTCTATGACCTGCTGATGAACCGGATCTACGCAGATCCCGTGCTGCTGGGCCGCTACCCGAAGCTTCCCCTGTATGCCAAGCCATGGCTGCGCTCCATCGGCAGGATCTCCGACGCCGATCTGCGGACCATCCACCAGCCACTGGACTTCTACGGCCTGAATTACTACTTCCCCGTGAAGGTGGCCCTGGGACGCGGCGCAGCATCAATCCCGGCAGATGTCCACAAAGCGGTGGCGCGACTGCCCTTCCACGAGGTGGGCTACCCGGAATACGACAGCACCGGGTTTGGTTGGCCTGTGGCGCCGGATCATCTGGGTGTCCTGCTGAAAGAGCTCCGCGACCGGTACGGCGAAGTACTGCCGCCGGTGTTCATCACCGAGGGCGGCGCCAGCTTCCCTGAGCCCGAGACCGTGTCCGGAACATGGCAGGACGAGGAGCGGGTGCGCTACCTGGCCACGCACCTTGGGGCAGCCCTTGATGCCACCGCTCCGGGCGGGATCGCTTCCGGCGTGGACCTCCGGGGCTACTACGTGTGGACCCTCATGGACAACTTCGAGTGGGCGGCCGGATATTCACAACGCTTCGGACTGGTCCATGTGGACTTTGACACCCAGGCGCGCACCCCGAAACAGTCCTTCTACTGGTACCAGGAACTCAGCCGTGCTAGGAAAGCGGGCAAGGCCTAGTTTGTGCTCCCGGCGGGGGCGCCGTGAGCAGCTACAGCTCCTTGTTAGCCCTGTTGATGCGCTTCGCGCGGTCGATCTCGTGGCGGAAATACCGCCTGGCCCAAAACACACCGGCCACGACGGCAACCGCGATGATCAGGAAAATTAGCCAGCCCATGGTGAACTCCTTTCGGTCCAGCAACAGTATCAGGGCCGCGTTAACCGAAAAGAACAGCCCCGCTGCAGTAGCAGCGGGGCTGTTCTTCAGTTCAACAAGAATTACTTGATGATCTTGGTAACGCGTCCTGAACCAACGGTGCGGCCGCCTTCGCGGATTGCGAAGCCGAGGCCCTCTTCCATTGCGATCGGCTGGATGAGCGCAACGGTCATCTCAGTGTTGTCGCCGGGCATAACCATTTCCGTGCCCTCGGGCAGGGTGATAACGCCGGTTACGTCCGTGGTACGGAAGTAGAACTGCGGGCGGTAGTTGGAGTAGAACGGGTTGTGACGCCCGCCTTCGTCCTTGGAGAGGATGTAGACGTTAGCCTCGAAGTCGGTGTGCGGGGTGATGGAACCCGGCTTGACGACAACCTGGCCACGCTCAACATCGTCGCGCTTCAGACCGCGGAGCAGGAGGCCACAGTTCTCGCCGGCCCATGCTTCGTCGAGCTGCTTGTGGAACATCTCGATACCGGTAACCGTGGTCTTCTGGACCGGACGGATGCCGACGATCTCGACCTCGGAGTTGATGGCGAGGGTTCCACGCTCGGCGCGGCCCGTAACAACGGTGCCACGGCCGGTGATGGTGAAGACGTCCTCGATCGGCATCAGGAAGGGCTTGTCGCGGTCGCGGATGGGGTCCGGAACGGACTCGTCCACAGCAGCCATCAGGTCCTCAACGGACTTGACCCACTCGGGGTCGCCTTCCAGGGCCTTGAGGCCTGAAACGCGGACAACCGGTGCTTCGTCGCCATCGAAGCCCTGCGAGCTGAGGAGCTCACGAACTTCCATTTCAACGAGGTCCAGCAGTTCCTCATCGTCAACCATGTCAGCCTTGTTCAGGGCGACCAGCAGGTAGGGAACACCAACCTGGCGGGCGAGCAGAACGTGCTCGCGGGTCTGAGCCATGGGGCCATCGGTAGCAGCAACCACGAGGATTGCGCCGTCCATCTGGGCAGCACCGGTGATCATGTTCTTGATGTAGTCAGCGTGACCGGGAGCGTCTACGTGTGCGTAGTGGCGCTTCTCGGTCTGGTACTCCACGTGGGAGATGTTGATGGTAATACCGCGCTGACGCTCTTCGGGAGCAGAGTCGATCGACGCGAAGTCGCGCTTCTCGTTGAGATCCGGGTACTTGTCGTACAGCACCTTGGAAATGGCGGCCGTCAACGTCGTCTTACCGTGGTCAACGTGACCAATGGTGCCGATGTTAACGTGCGGCTTAGTCCGCTCGAACTTTGCCTTTGCCACAGGTTCCTCCTAGAACGTTTTCAAATGACGTACCCTTCAGCCGCGCTTGTCGCGGCGGAAACTCAGGTAAGTCTACTTGGGGGGCTTTGGATTGGTGAAATTGCAGATTCAGGAACTAATACTAGTGCCTTGAGCCTGTTCGTGCAGATGGCCGGGACCCGGCTTGACCGGATGAATCCGACCGGCCCGGCCACCTGCACCGGCTGCGCTGACCGCTTCCGGCAGGCGCACCCGAGGTTGTTCGCTTAGAAAAGTCCCAGGGGACTATTCGCCGCGGCTCTTCTGGATGATCTCGTCGGCAACAGCCTTCGGGACCTCGGCGTAGCTGTTGAACGTCATGGAGTACACAGCACGGCCCTGGGTCTTGGAGCGCAGGTCACCGATGTAGCCGAACATGCCGGACAGCGGGACGTGCGCACGGATGACCTTGACGCCCTGTGCATCTTCCATGGACTGCATCTGGCCACGGCGGGAGTTGAGGTCACCAATAACTTCACCCATGTATTCCTCAGGGGTGCGGACCTCGACATCCATCAGCGGTTCGAGCAGGACAGGGTTCGCCTTGCGTGCAGCTTCCTTGAAAGCCATACGGCCGGCGATCTTGAACGCCATTTCCGAGGAGTCGACATCGTGGTAGGCGCCGTCAATCAGCGTTGCCTTGATGCCAACAACCGGGTAGCCGGCCAGGACGCCGTCGTTCAGCGCATCCTGGATACCAGCGTCAACCGACGGGATGTACTCGCGGGGAACGCGGCCACCGGTGACCTTGTTCTCGAACTCGTACAGCTCGCCCTCGGCAGTGTCCAGCGGCTCGATCGCAATCTGGATCTTTGCGAACTGGCCCGAACCACCGGTCTGCTTCTTGTGCGTGTAGTCGTGACGCTCCACAGCACGCTTGATGGTTTCGCGGTAGGCGACCTGCGGCTTGCCCACGTTGGCTTCGACCTTGAACTCGCGGCGCATGCGGTCCACCAGGATGTCCAGGTGGAGCTCGCCCATGCCGGCGATGATGGTCTGGCCGGTGTCTTCGTTGAGGGACACCTGGAAGGTGGGGTCCTCAGCGGAGAGCTTCTGGATGGCCGTGGAGAGCTTCTCCTGGTCACCCTTGGTGTTCGGCTCGATGGCAACCGAGATCACAGGCTCCGGGAAGCTCATGGACTCGAGGACGATCTGGTTCGCGGAGTCACACAGGGTGTCGCCCGTGGTGGTGTCCTTCAGGCCAATGGCTGCGTAGATGTGGCCGGCGGTAGCGCCCTCAACGGGCATTTCCTTGTTGGCGTGCATCTGGAACAGCTTGCCGATGCGCTCTTTCTTGCCCTTGGTGGAGTTAACCACCTGCGCGCCTGCTTCCACGTGACCGGAGTACACGCGGATGAAGGTCAGCTGGCCGAAGAACGGGTGGGCCGCAATCTTGAACGCGAGAGCGGAGAACGGCTCTTCGGAGGAAGGCTTGCGGGTCAGTTCCTTCTCTTCGTCGCGAGGATCGTGGCCGATCATCGGGGGGACGTCGAGCGGGTTCGGCAGGTAGTCCACGACTGCATCGAGCATGGGCTGGACGCCACGGTTCTTGAATGCGGAACCGCAGAAGATCGGGTACAGCTCGGAGTTGATCGTCATCTTGCGGATGCCGGCCTTGAGCTCATCGATCGAGATCTCTTCGCCCTCAAGGTACTTCTCCATGAGTTCTTCGGAGGACTCGGCGACGGTCTCAACGAGGTTCGCGCGGTACTCGTCAGCCTTTGCCTGGAGGTCGGCCGGGATCTCGCGGATTTCGTACTTGGCACCCATGGTCACGTCGCCCTTGGCATCGCCGGGCCACACGAGGGCGCGCATGTAGAGCAGGTCCACAACGCCGATGAAGTCGTTCTCTGCACCGATCGGCAGCTGCATGACCAGCGGCTTGGCGCCGAGGCGGCTGATGATGGTGTCTACGGTGAAGTAGAAGTCGGCACCGAGCTTGTCCATCTTGTTGACGAAGCAGATGCGGGGAACGTTGTACTTGTCAGCCTGGCGCCAAACGGTCTCAGACTGGGGCTCAACGCCTTCCTTGCCATCGAAGACGGCAACGGCACCGTCGAGGACGCGCAGGGAGCGCTCAACCTCTACGGTGAAGTCAACGTGGCCGGGGGTGTCGATGATGTTGATCTGGTTGTTTTCCCAGAAGCAGGTCACGGCGGCAGACGTGATGGTGATGCCGCGTTCCTTTTCCTGTTCCATCCAGTCAGTGGTCGAAGCGCCGTCGTGCGTTTCGCCGATCTTGTGGTTCACACCCGTGTAGAACAGGATGCGCTCGGTGGTGGTGGTCTTGCCGGCATCAATGTGGGCCATGATGCCGATGTTGCGGACCTTACTAAGGTCGGTAAGCACGTCCTGTGCCACGGGGTCTCCTTTTGGGATTGACTACGCGTTCGCCGCCGGCTCGGTTGAGCCGGCGGCGCCCGGGAGTATTACCAGCGGTAGTGTGCGAAGGCCTTGTTGGACTCGGCCATCTTGTGGGTGTCTTCGCGACGCTTCACAGCGGCACCGAGACCGTTGGATGCATCCAGGATTTCGTTCTGGAGGCGCTCGGTCATCGTCTTTTCGCGGCGGGCCTTGGAGTAGCCAACCAGCCAACGCAGGGCGAGGGCGGTGGAGCGGCCCGGCTTGACCTCGACCGGAACCTGGTAGGTTGCGCCACCAACACGGCGGGAGCGGACCTCGAGGGAAGGCTTGACGTTGTCCATGGCCTTCTTGAGGGCTGCTACGGGGTCGCCGCCGGACTTGGCACGGGCGCCTTCGAGGGCACCGTAGACGATGCGCTCTGCAGTGGACTTCTTGCCGTCAACGAGCACCTTGTTGATGAGCTGGGTGACCAGCGGGGAGCCGTAAACGGGATCTAGTACGAGCGGCCGCTTGGGGGCCGGACCCTTGCGAGGCATATTACTTCTTCTCCATCTTTGCGCCGTAGCGGCTGCGTGCCTGCTTACGGTTCTTGACACCCTGGGTATCGAGGGCACCACGGACGATCTTGTAGCGGACACCCGGAAGGTCCTTCACACGACCACCGCGAACGAGCACAATGGAGTGCTCCTGCAGGTTGTGGCCAACACCGGGGATGTAGGCGGTAACTTCCACGCCGCCGTTGAGGCGCACACGTGCCACCTTACGCAGAGCCGAGTTCGGCTTCTTCGGGGTGGTGGTGTAGACGCGGGTGCAGACACCGCGGCGCATGGGGCTGCCCTTAAGCGCGGGAGCCTTGGTCTTTGAGACCTTAGGCGTGCGGCCCTTGCGGACCAGCTGGTTAATCGTAGGCACTCTCGTGTTCTCCGTTTTATCCGGAGTGGCCGCTTCCGGCCACTCTCCTTTGCGTTGCCCCGCCGCCCGGGCCTTGAAGAAGTTCTCCATGGCGGCGAAGGCGAAGCCTTAATAGTCGGATCGCATCCATAGGAACTGACTTACGTCTTCAATGGCCCCTAGGCATGCAAAAATGTGGCATACGTTGCACAAGAACCCTGCAAACCGGAAACGTCGCTCTGGTTCAGCCTTTCGGCTGGTACCGGCGCACTCATCCACTGCCACAATAACAATTGGTAACAAGTCTAGCATGGACGGCCCGTACCCCTTAATCAGGGCCATGCCGCCCCAACGGGAAGGCCCCGTCCCCACGGTGCGGGGACGGGGCCTTCCATCAATCAGCGGGACTGCCGCTTTAGCGGAAGTCGTTGCCCAGGTCGTAGTCATCCAGCGGGATGGCGTGGAACTCGGGAGCTCCATCCCCGCCCAGGGTGTCGTACGAGAAGTCACTGAAGGCGCTGGGGCCGGTGAACAGGTTGGCCTTTGCTTCCTCAGTGGGCTCCACGGTGACCTCGGTGTAGCGCGGGAGGCCCGTGCCGGCCGGGATCAGCTTACCGATGATGACGTTCTCCTTGAGGCCCAGCAGCGGATCGCTCTTTCCTTCCATGGCCGCCTGCGTCAGGACGCGGGTGGTCTCCTGGAAGGAAGCTGCGGACAGCCAGGACTCGGTGGCCAGCGACGCCTTGGTGATGCCCATGAGCTCAGGACGTCCGGATGCCGGAGTCTTGCCCTCGGACACAACGCGGCGGTTGGCATCTTCGAAGCGGCTGCGCTCGGCGAGCTCGCCGGGCAGCAGGTCCGACTCGCCGGACTCGATGACCGTGACGCGGCGCAGCATCTGGCGGACGATAACCTCGACGTGCTTGTCGTGGATACCGATGCCCTGGCTGCGGTACACGCCCTGGACCTCGTCCACCAGGAACTTCTGTGCCGCACGCGGACCCATGATGCGCAGGACCTGCTTGGGATCCACCGGTCCGTTGATCAGCTTCTGGCCGACGGTGACGTGGTCGCCATCCTCGATCAGCAGGCGTGAACGGCGCAGGACCGGGTAGGCGATCTCTTCGGTTCCGTCATCGGGGGTGATGACCAGGCGCATCTGGCGCTCGGACTCTTCGATGGTGATGCGGCCGGCTGCTTCGGCAATCGGTGCAACACCCTTCGGAGTACGGGCTTCGAAGAGCTCCTGGATACGGGGCAGACCCTGGGTGATGTCGTCGCCGCCGCTGGCGGAGACTGCACCACCGGTGTGGAACGTACGCATGGTCAGCTGGGTACCGGGCTCACCGATGGACTGTGCGGCGATGATGCCCACGGCCTCGCCGATGTCCACGGTCTTGCCGGTTGCCAGTGAACGGCCGTAGCACAGGGCACAGGTTCCGACGCTGGACTCACAGGTGAGTACGGAGCGGACCTTGACCTCGGTGATGCCTGCCTTGAACAGCTCGTCGATGACAACGTCGCCGCAGTCGGTGCCGGCGGCCGCAAGGACCTTGCCCTCGGCATCCACGACGTCGACGGCGAGGGTACGTGCGTAGGCACTGTTCTCGACGTTCTCGTCCAGGACCAGCTCGCCGTTGGAATCGGCGACGGCGATGGGCGTGACCAGGCCACGCTCGGTGCCGCAGTCCTCTTCGCGGACGATGACGTCCTGGGACACGTCCACAAGGCGACGGGTCAGGTAACCCGAGTTTGCGGTACGCAGAGCGGTGTCAGCCAGGCCCTTACGGGCACCGTGCGTGGCGATGAAGTACTCCAGCACCGACAGGCCCTCGCGGTAGGAGGACTTGATGGGGCGCGGGATGATTTCACCCTTAGGGTTGGCCACCAGGCCACGGATACCCGCGATCTGGCGGACCTGCATCCAGTTACCACGTGCACCGGAGGACACCATGCGGTTGATGGTGTTCATCGGTGACAGGCTGTCGCGCATTGCCTGGGCGATCTCGTTGGTTGCCTTGTTCCAGATTTCGATCAGTTCCTGGCGACGCTCGTCGTCGTCAATCAGGCCCTTGTCGTACTGGCCCTGGATCTTGGCAGCGCGTTCCTCGTAACCGGCGAGGATCGCAGGCTTTGCGGCCGGAACCTCGATGTCCGAGATGGCGACGGTAACGCCCGAGCGGGTGGCCCAGTAGAAACCGGCATCCTTGAGGTTGTCCAGCGTTGCCGCGGTGACGACCTTCGGGTAGCGCTCGGCGAGGTCGTTGACGATGCGGGACAGTTCGCCCTTGTCGGCAACAGCCTCGACCCACGGGTAGTCCTCGGGCAGCGTCTCGTTGAAGAGAACCTGGCCCAGGGAGGTCTGGACGAGTGCCGGCTGACCCGGCTCCCAGCCCTCCGGAGCTTCCCAGCCTGCGTACGGCACGAAGCCTTCGAGGCGGATCTTGACCTGCGAGTTAAGGTGCAGCTCGCGGGCGTCGAACGCCATGATGGCCTCTGCGACCGAGCCGAAGATGCGGCCTTCACCGGCCGAACCCTTCCGCTTGGTGGTCAGGTGGTAGAGGCCGATGATCATATCCTGCGACGGCAGGGTGACCGGGCGTCCATCAGAGGGCTTCAGGATGTTGTTGGAGGACAGCATCAGGATGCGGGCTTCAGCCTGGGCTTCGGGGCTCAGCGGCAGGTGGACTGCCATCTGGTCGCCGTCGAAGTCGGCGTTGAAGGCGCCACAAACCAGCGGGTGGAGCTGGATTGCCTTGCCTTCAACAAGCTGCGGCTCGAAGGCCTGGATGCCGAGGCGGTGCAGGGTAGGTGCACGGTTGAGCAGCACCGGGTGTTCGGTGATGATCTCTTCCAGCACGTCCCAGACCTGCGGGCGGTAACGCTCAACCATTCGCTTGGCCGACTTGATGTTCTGGGCGTGGTTGAGGTCAACCAGGCGCTTCATCACGAACGGCTTGAAGAGCTCCAGCGCCATCTGCTTGGGCAGGCCGCACTGGTGCAGCTTCAGCTGCGGGCCGACGACGATGACCGAACGGCCCGAGTAGTCGACGCGCTTGCCCAGGAGGTTCTGGCGGAAACGGCCCTGCTTGCCCTTGAGCATGTCGCTCAGGGACTTCAGCGGACGGTTGCCCGGTCCGGTGACCGGACGGCCGCGGCGGCCGTTGTCGAAGAGGCTGTCAACAGCTTCCTGAAGCATGCGCTTCTCGTTGTTGACGATGATCTCCGGAGCACCCAGGTCAAGCAGGCGCTTGAGGCGGTTGTTGCGGTTGATCACGCGGCGGTACAGGTCGTTGAGGTCGGAGGTCGCGAAGCGGCCACCGTCCAGCTGGACCATGGGGCGCAGTTCCGGCGGGATCACCGGAACTGCGTCGAGGACCATGCCAAGCGGGCTGTTGTTGGTGGTCAGGAACGCGTTGACCACCTTCAGGCGCTTCAGGGCGCGGGTCTTGCGCTGGCCCTTGCCGTTGGCGATGATGTCGCGCAGCAGGTCAGATTCAGCCTGCATGTCGAAGCTCTCAAGGCGCTTCTTGATGGCTTCGGCACCCATGGAGCCTTCGAAGTACATGCCGTAGCGGTCGCGCAGCTCGCGGTACAGGCCTTCGTCACCCTCGAGGTCAGCGACCTTCAGGTTCTTGAAGCGGTCCCAGACCTGCTCGAGGCGCTCGATGTCGGCGTCGGCACGCTTGCGCACGTTGGCCATCTGGCGGTCGGCGGAGTCGCGGGCCTTCTTCTTGTCGGCAGCCTTCGCGCCTTCGCCTTCGAGGCGGGCGATTTCGCCTTCGAGGTCGCGGGCGATCGCCGCGATGTCGGAGTCGCGGTTGTCGATGAGCTGCTTCTTCTCGATGTCGTGCTCAACCTGCAGGTTGGGCAGTTCCTCGTGGCGGGCGGCTTCATCAACGCTGGTGATCATGTAGGCAGCGAAGTAGATGACCTTTTCGAGGTCCTTCGGCGCCAGGTCAAGGAGGTAGCCCAGGCGTGAGGGAACACCCTTGAAGTACCAGATGTGCGTGACCGGGGCGGCCAGCTCGATGTGGCCCATGCGTTCGCGGCGGACCTTTGCGCGGGTGACTTCAACGCCACACCGCTCACAGATGATGCCCTTGAAGCGCACGCGCTTGTACTTACCGCAGTAGCATTCCCAGTCCCGGGAGGGGCCGAAGATCTTCTCGCAGAAGAGGCCGTCCTTCTCGGGCTTGAGCGTGCGGTAGTTGATGGTTTCCGGCTTCTTAACCTCGCCGTAAGACCAGCCGCGGATGTCTTCCGCGGTGGCGAGGCCGATCTGCATGAGGCCGAAGGAGGATTCGCTGGACATATGGTCCCTGTTCTCTCTTGTTCTCTAAATTCTGAAGTCTTGGGTTACGGAAAGAGGGAGGTGAGGTACCGGAAAGGGAGCGCGGGTGGCGCGCTGCTTTCCCGGTACGCCCGCCTGCTAAACCTCTTCTACGGAACTGGGCTCTGCACGGGACAGATCGATACCCAGTTCCTCCGCAGCCGTGAAGACTGCGTCATCAGAGTCACGCATTTCAATTGTGGTTCCGTCCGTGGAGAGGACTTCCACGTTCAGGCACAGCGACTGCATTTCCTTGATCAAGACCTTGAAGGACTCGGGAACACCCGGCTCGGGGATGTTCTCGCCCTTGACGATGGCTTCGTAGACCTTCACGCGACCATGGATGTCGTCAGACTTGATCGTGAGAAGCTCCTGGAGCGTGTAGGCGGCGCCGTAAGCTTCGAGCGCCCACACTTCCATTTCACCGAAGCGCTGGCCACCGAACTGTGCCTTACCACCCAGCGGCTGCTGCGTGATCATGGAGTACGGGCCGGTGGAGCGCGCGTGGATCTTGTCGTCCACCAGGTGGTGGAGCTTCAGGATGTACATGTAGCCGACCGAGATCGGATCCGGGAACGGCTCGCCGGAGCGGCCGTCGAACAGGCGGGTCTTGCCGGAGGAGTTGATCAGGCGTTCGCCGTCACGCGTCACGTTGGTTGAGTCCAGCAGGCCCGTGATTTCCTCTTCGCGGGCGCCGTCGAACACCGGCGTTGCAACAGTGGTCTGGCCACTCTCGCGCGGCAGGTTCGGCAGCTGCTTGACCCACTCGGGCTCGCCTTCGATCTTCCAACCGGTCTTGGCAACCCAGCCGAGGTGCGTTTCGAGCACCTGGCCGACGTTCATACGGCCCGGAACACCCAGCGGGTTCAGGACGATATCAACGGGGGTGCCGTCGGCAAGGAAGGGCATGTCCTCAACGGGGAGGATCTTGGAGATGACACCCTTGTTGCCGTGGCGGCCGGCGAGCTTGTCGCCGTCGGTGATCTTGCGCTTGGCAGCGACATAGACGCGGACCAGCTGGTTCACGCCCGGGGGCAGCTCGTCGTCGTTGTCGCGGTCGAAGACGCGAACGCCGATGACGGTGCCGGACTCGCCGTGGGGAACCTTCAGGGAGGTGTCGCGGACTTCGCGCGACTTCTCACCAAAGATGGCGCGCAGCAGGCGCTCTTCCGGGGTCAGTTCGGTTTCACCCTTCGGGGTGACCTTTCCGACCAGGATGTCCCCTGCTTCAACCTCGGCACCGATGTGGATGATGCCGCGCTCGTCCAGGCCCGCCAGGACTTCCTCGGACACGTTGGGGATGTCACGGGTGATTTCCTCGGCACCAAGCTTGGTGTCGCGGGCATCGATCTCGTGCTCCTCGATGTGGATGGAGGAAAGGACGTCCTCGGCAACAATGCGCTGCGAGAGGATGATGGCGTCCTCGAAGTTGTGGCCTTCCCATGACATGAATGCCACGAGCAGGTTCTTGCCGAGGGCGAGCTCGCCCTGGTCCGTTGCCGGGCCGTCGGCGATGATGCCGCCAACTTCCAGGCGCTGGCCTTCGTTCACCAGGACACGGTGGTTGTAGCAGTTGCCCTGGTTGGAGCGGGCGAACTTGTTGATGCGGTAGTTGGTCTCGGTGCCGTCGTCGTTGAGCATGATGACGAGCTCGGCGGAAACCTCGGTGACCACGCCGGCCTTCTTCGCGATGACAACGTCACCGGCGTCGACGGCTGCGGCGCGTTCCATGCCGGTGCCCACGAAGGGGGCCTCGGAACGGACCAGCGGCACGGCCTGGCGCTGCATGTTGGCACCCATGAGTGCACGGTTGGCATCGTCATGCTCGAGGAACGGGATCAGGGCGGTAGCCACGGACACCATCTGGCGCGGGGAAACGTCCATGAACTCGACGTCGGCGGCGGGGACGAGGACAGGCTCGCCTCCACCACCGCGGGCACGGACCAGGACGGTGTCTTCGGCGAACTTCTTGTTCTCGTCCAGCGGCGCGTTGGCCTGGGCGATCAGCACCTCGGCCTCGTCGTCGGCGGTCAGGTACTGGACGTCGTCGGAAACGACGCCGTCCTTGACCAGGCGGTACGGGGTCTCGATGAAGCCGAACGGGTTGATGCGTCCGTAGGAAGCCAGCGAACCGATCAGGCCAATGTTCGGGCCTTCAGGAGTTTCGATGGGGCACATACGTCCGTAGTGGGACGGGTGCACGTCACGGACTTCCATGCCGGCACGGTCACGGGACAGACCGCCGGGGCCAAGCGCGGACAGGCGGCGCTTGTGGGTCAGGCCCGAGAGCGGGTTGTTCTGGTCCATGAACTGCGAGAGCTGGGAGGTTCCGAAGAACTCCTTGATCGCGGCGACCACGGGGCGGATGTTGATCAGGGTCTGCGGCGTGATGGCCTCGACGTCCTGGGTGGTCATACGCTCGCGGACCACGCGCTCCATGCGGGACAGACCGGTGCGGACCTGGTTCTCGATGAGCTCGCCGACCGCGCGGATGCGGCGGTTGCCGAAGTGGTCGATGTCGTCGATCTCGACGCGCAGGTCCACTTCCTGGCCGTCACGGGTGCCCTTGATGGTCTTCTCGCCGGCGTGCAGCGCGACGAGGAACTTGATCATGGCAACGATGTCTTCAACGTGCAGGACCGAAGCTTCCTTGTCGCCAAGGGAGCGGTCGATGCCAAGCTTGCGGTTGATCTTGTAGCGGCCAACCTTGGCCAGATCGTAACGCTTGGAGTTGAAGTACAGGTTGTCCAGCAGGGACTGGGCAGCCTCGACGGTGGGCGGCTCGCCCGGTCGCAGCTTCCGGTAGATGTCCAGCAACGCGTCTTCGCGGGTTTCGGTGGCGTCCTTCTCCAGGGTTGCCCGCATGGAGTCGTACTGGCCGAACTCTTCGAGGATCTGGCCTTCGGTCCAGCCGAGGGCCTTCAGCAGGACCGTGACGGACTGCTTGCGCTTGCGGTCGAGGCGCACGCCGACCTGGTCGCGCTTGTCGATTTCGAGCTCGAACCAGGCGCCGCGGGACGGGATGATCTTCGCGGTGAAGATGTCCTTGTCGCTGGTCTTGTCGGCGGCGCGCTCGAAGTAGGCGCCCGGGGAACGGACCAGCTGGGAGACGACGACACGCTCGGTGCCGTTGACGACGAAGGTGCCCTTCTCGGTCATCAGCGGGAAGTCACCCATGAACACGGTCTGCTGCTTGATTTCGCCCGTGTTGTTGTTCATGAACTCGGCCTTGACGTACAGCGGAGCCGAGTACGTAGCGTCCCGGTCCTTGCACTCGGCCATGGTGTACTTGGGGTCAGCGAACTCCGGATCGGAGAAGCTCAGGGACATGGTGCCCTGGAAGTCCTCGATCGGGGAGATCTCTTCGAAGATGTCCGACAGGCCGGACGTGGTGGCGACGCTGAGATCGTTTTCTTCGACAGCCTTCGCTACGCGTGCCTGCCAGCGCTCATTTCCGACAAGCCAGTCGAAGCTGTCCGTTTGGAGGGCAAGCAGATTCGGAACGTCAAGAGGTTCGTGAATCTTTGCGAATGAGAGCCGGCGAGTGGCACCATCAGTGCTGTCGGCGGTGTTAGCGGTTTCGTTATTAGAGGTGCTCGAGGCGACCAAGAGGGATCCTTCCACAGACCTTCAGGCGTTTTCAGATCTCCCCCGCTGTGCACCCTGCGGAATGCTCCGCAGTGCTACCAATCCGGTTCCGCTATATGACCCGGGGCCGGTGCTGACCATGCTGTGACGTTGTTGACGGCACGTTGATTGTCAGCTGCCAGGCAAAGCCCACCGCTATATGAAGGCTGAAGGTAAACAGGGAAGACGCAAATATCTACGATACGGCAAAATAACCTACATGTCTACCCCACATCCGGCGGGATTGCAAGCACCGGATTTCCGCCCGACTCCCTGGCGACGTTGAAGAGGCTTCCTGAACAGGCTTCCCAAGGCGCCGCCCGCGTTCCGGAATGCAGCTTGCTTTGCGGAATGCACCTGGCGGGACAGGCGTTTGAATAGTTAGGTGACCAGGGTCACGGTACCCTTGGTGGCCTACACCGAAAACGGACCGGAAGAGATAACCATGGGCAACTCTCCTGACAACACTGACGTTGTCATACTCGCAGCAGCGCGCACACCGCAGGGCCGGCTCAACGGGCAGCTTGCAAGCTTCACCGCGGTGGAGCTCGGCGCCCGCGCCATCAAGGCTGCCCTGGAAGCCAGCGGCGTGGACGCCGCTGACGTGGACGCCGTCATCATGGGACAGGTGCTGCAGGCGGGCGCCGGCCAGAACCCCGCCCGGCAAAGCTCCATCGGCGCCGGCATCGGCTGGGACGTCCCTGCCGTGACCGTCAACAAGGTGTGCCTGTCCGGGCTCACCGCGGTGATTGACGCCGCCCGCCTGATCCGGGCCGGGGAGGCGGACGTTGTGGTGGCCGGCGGCCAGGAATCCATGACCCGGGCCCCGCACCTGCTGCCCGGTTCCAGGCAGGGGTGGACGTACGGCTCGATCCAGGCATTGGACGCCGCCGCCCACGATGGCCTGACCGACGCCTTCGACGGCCAGTCCATGGGCCTCTCCACCGAGACCCGCAACCTGGCACTGGGGATCGACCGGACCTCCCAGGACAATGTCGCTGCGCAGTCCCACCAGCGTGCCGCGCTGGCTGCCAAGAATGGAACGTTCGACGACGAGATCGTCCCGGTCAGCGTGAAGCAGCGCAAGGGGGACCCCATCGTGGTGTCCACTGACGAGGGGGTTCGGCCCAACACGTCTGTGGATTCCCTTGCCGGCCTGCGCGCCGCCTTTGTCACGGACGGGACCATCACCGCCGGCAACTCCTCTCCCCTGTCCGACGGGGCCGCCGCCCTGGTGCTGGCCTCCCGCGGCTATGCGGAGAAACACGGCCTTGAGTACCTCGCTGTGGTTGGGAAGCCCGGGCAGGTGGCAGGACCGGACAACTCACTGCACTCCCAGCCCTCCAACGCCATCCGGAACGCGCTGGCACGGGCGGGATGGACCACTGCTGACCTCGACTTCATCGAAATCAACGAAGCCTTCGGATCGGTGGCGGTGCAGTCGCTCAAGGACCTGGACTACCCGCTTGAGAAGTGCAATATCCACGGCGGGGCCATTGCACTGGGCCACCCCATCGGGGCCTCCGGCGCGCGCCTGGCCGTGCATGCCGCACATGAACTCAAGCGCCGCGGAACAGGCAAGGCGGCGGTGTCCCTGTGCGGCGGCGGCGGGCAGGGCGAAGCGCTCCTGCTGTACCGCGACTGATGGCGGACGAAGTTGTGAAGGACGCGGACGGCGTCGGACATGGACGATTCCTGGCCGACGCCGCCGCCCGCGGCCTGCAGGTGGACATCGTCGAAAGGCCCGCCGCCAAAAGCCTCGAGGAAGCGGCGGCGATCCTGGGAATCACGCCGGCGGACATCGTGAAGTCGCTGGTGGTCAAGCACAAGGACGGCTCGTTCCTGTTTGCGCTGATTCCCGGCGACCGGCAGATCTCGTGGCCGAAGCTGCGGACCCTGGTGGGCGTCAACAAGCTGTCGCTGCCGCCCGCGGACGCGGCCCTGGATGCAACCGGCTATGAACGCGGCACCATCACGCCGCTGGGCAGCACCAAGAGCTGGCCGGTCTATGCGGACTCCACCGTTACCGGACGCAGGATCTCGATGGGTGCAGGCGCCCACGGCTACAGCGCCTTCGTGGATGCGGACGCCCTGACCGCAGCACTGGGTGCCGTCGTCGCGGACATCAGCGACCCGGCCTGACCGCGGCTGGGAACGCAAAAGCCCCGCCCACATGACGTGGACGGGGCTTTTCGCGGAAAAGGCGTTGTTACTTGAGGGTAACGGTGGCGCCTGCAGCCTCGAGCTGCTCCTTGGCCTTCTCGGCAGCTTCCTTGGTAGCACCTTCGAGGACAGCCTTGGGAGCGCTGTCAACCAGGTCCTTTGCTTCCTTGAGGCCCAGGGAAGTGATGGCGCGAACTTCCTTGATCACTGCGATCTTCTTGTCGCCGGCTGCTTCGAGGACGACGTCGAAGTCGGTCTTCTCTTCAACCTCTTCAGCAGCTGCGCCACCGGCGGGGCCGGCAACTGCAACAGCAGCAGCGGTAACTTCGAAGGTCTCTTCGAAGAGCTTGACGAACTCGGAGAGCTCGATGATGGTCAGTTCCTTGAAAGCTTCAATGAGCTCTTCGTTGCTGAGCTTCGCCATGGTAGGCGTCCTTCCTGTTGTGGTGTTCAGCGGCGCGGGGCCGGGCATCACACCGGAGTCTGGTGGGGTGAAGAGACTTAGTTCTCTTCAGCTGCGGGAGCGTCAGCCGGGGCTTCAGCTTCTGCGGCAGGTGCTTCTTCAGCGGCAGGCGCCTCGGCAGCTGCCGGTGCACCGTTCTCTTCTTCAAGCTTGAGGCGCAGTGCGTCAATGATGCGTGCAGCGGCGGCGGCAGGGGCCTTGAGGACGCCTGCAACCTTGGCGAGCTGCAGCTCACGGGACTCGAGTGCTGCCAGTGCGGCAACCTCGCTGGCGTTCAGAGCCTTGCCCTCGAAGTAGCCGGTCTTGATGACAAGCTGCTTGTTGGTCTTGGCAAAATCCGTCAGGCTCTTGGCAGCGGCAACTGCGTCACCCTTGATGAACGCGATTGCAGTGGGGCCGGAGAGCTGGTCGTTGAATGCTTCAACGCCGGCTTCCTTGGCTGCAATGGCGGTCAGGGTGTTCTTGACGACCGCGAACTTGGTGTCCTGGCCGAGAGAAACACGCAGCTGCTTGAGCTGTGCAACGGTGAGCCCGCGGTATTCGGTCAGGACAGCGGCGTTCGATTCCTTGAAATCGTTAGTGATCTCAGCTACTGCTGAAACCTTGGTAGGCGTTGCCATAACCCTCCTTCCGGGGATAGTGCCGGTATTCGACGGTCCCCGCTCAAGGTGAGCTAAAACTAAAAACGCCCCGCGCAGATGCACGGGGCTTGACTCAACACGGATATCCCATGGAGCTGTTGCTTCGTTCACCTGCGCCGGCCGCCCTACGTTGAGGGTCCTTCGTCCAGAAACCCACTGCGTCTCCCGCGCACAACTGCAGAGTTGAGCCATGTTCGAGAGAGTGGATTTCCAACAACCGACGGTCTTTGGTCCTTCAAGTCTACGGGAGAGCCATCACTGCGCCAAATCGCGCCCTCAGCTGGTGCTTGTGCCCAGCTGCGGGAGTTCTTTCTGCCAGATGCCCGTGACCCCGGCCGTCTGGAATCCCAGCTGCTTATTGACCGTCAGGAGGTACCGGTTTTCCGGCGCATTCCAGGTGTAGATGATCCGGGCATCCGGAAACTGTTCGGTGAGCCGTTCCATGTTTGCCACCTTGATCAGCAGGCCGAGTTTGTTTCCGCGGTGTTCCTGCAGCACCAGTGTGTCGTCCTGGAAGACAACGTCGGCGCGGTGCGCCAGGACAGTGATGGTGGTCAGGCCCACAAGGGCACCTGTGGCGAGGTGCTCGACGGCGGTGACCACCGTCCGCCGCCCCTGCGCGATGGCGACGTCTTCCGCTTCCCGGAGGATGCCGCCGTCGAACACCATGTCCTGCTCAACGGGCGCTTCCAAGGAGGGATCGACGTCGGCCCCCGCCTGGTTCTCAAGGACGGCGACAGCTTCGAGCCACTGGTCCGGGCACCGGTCCGTCCAGTGGTGCAGCCGGTAGCGGCCGTTGTTGGCCTCCTCGGCTTCGGCCTGCAGGTCCGCAACCAGCTTCGAATCCAGGGGCAGCGCGCAGGAACTGAACTGTTCGATGTGTTGGAGCGTGTACCCGGTCTTCTGCGCGAACTCTACTTCGCGGCTCTCCAGCGGCACGAAGCCCTGGCCGGAGCCGGGGACCAGCTGGGCCTTTTCAAACTCGTGAAGGGACGCGCCCGGATGGTTGGTGTCCACCAGGATCATGGTGCGGCCTTCCGCCCGGGCCAGCTGTTCGGCCGCCTGGAGCAGCCGCCTGCCCACGCCCTGGCGCTGGAACTCCGGCAGGATGTCCAGCGTGAACTCCGCGAGGTCCAGGTTGTCGGTGAGGGGCAGGGCGATGTCCACGGTGCCCACGATTTCGCCGTCCACTTTGGCCACCAGGATGAGCTGCCGCTCATAGGGGTCTTCAAATTCCAGGAGCTTTTCCAGCGGCTCGTAGGCGAGGTCGTCGCTCCCCCAGGTCTGCATCCGGACCTTCCGGCCCACCTCGACCGCGGCAAGGAAGTCTGCGGCGTCCGGGGAGTCGAGTGAGTCCGGGATCCAGAGCTGTTCGATCTTCACGTCTTTTGCCATTGGCGTCTTCATCCCAGCCGTTTCTGCCACTCACCTTCATAGCCGGCGGGCCTGAATCCAAGGGCATTATTTATGGCCAGCATATGTCGGTTTTCAATGGCATTCCACGTCAACACTGACCGCACGGACGGCCACCGGCCCTGGGCGCGCCGAAGGTTTGCCAGTTTCACCAGGAGCCCGAGGCGGTGGCCGCGGTGGCCTCCGGCAACGAGCGTGTCCTGCTGGGCGATCGTGTCAGGAACCCCGGGCCGCCAGTTCAGGACGGTGTAGGCAACCAGTTCGCCCGTACTTAGGTGGAGGGCCGCCGTCACTGCCGACTGGACTCCGCCGCGGAACAGCGTCCGCTCTTCGTCGCGTACGCGGGCGGCATCCCAGTCTTCGCCTTCCCAGTCCATGCCGGCGATGGGAACGTCCTCGGTCATCGTGGCCTTAAGCCGGGCGTAGGCGTCCACCAGGGCCTCCGGGCAGTGATCGTCCCAGCCGGTAAGACCGTAGCCTGCGGCCCGGGAAGAGGCCTCGGCCTCCAACTCGTCCAGCAGTTCCGGGGCCACCGGCAGCGCGAGGCGGCTGGAGCGCTCCACCTGCTCCAGCTCGTAGCCGGAAGCGAGGGCAAAGGCTACGGCGGGGGCGGTGAGCGGCAGGCCGCCCGCACCGGATTTGGCGCGCAGCAGCACAGCTCCGTCCGCATTCGCCAGCGGGACCTCGTGATAAGCGTCCAGGGACATCCTGCCCCGCTCCCGGGCTACGGTTTCGGCGTGTTCCCGAAGGATGCGTCCCAATCCCCGGCGCCGGTGGGCCGGTGAGATGAGGACGTCGATTCCGGCGGTGTGCGTGTTCTCGCGGAGCGGGAGCGTCACAGAGCAGAAGCCCACTGGTTCCCGGCCCAGCCTGGCAAGGTAAAGCTGCCGCTCCTCGTACTCATTGCCCTGCCAGAACTCCAGGGCTTCCGCCAGCGTGGGGCAGCGGTCCAGGTTGCCCCAAAGCTCCAGTTCGTGGGCCACGCGCATGTCATGGCACACCGTGAAGTCGGCAGTTGCGTTCCCGGCGCTTGCCACCGCTCCGCTGCCGGGTGCCAGGAGGACGTCCACGGCGGAAATCGTGAGGGCATCGGGCGTCCCCGTGACGCCATCCAACTCCGGTTCGGCCATTTCTACAGCTTAGGCAAACTGACACCCGTCCGGGACAGGAAGCTTAAAACACAACCGCCCGGCAGGTGCCGGGCGGTTGTGTTTGCTGCGGACAGGTCCGCAACGGAAGTTCAAGTGAGGATTTAGGCCTCGGTCAGAACCTTGGTGACGTTCGGGTCAACGGAGATGCCGGGACCGAACGTGGTGGCAACGGTGGCCTTCTGGATGTAGCGGCCCTTCGAAGCGGACGGCTTCAGGCGAAGCACCTCTTCCAGTGCTGCTGCGTAGTTCTCGGCCAGCTTGATGGCGTCGAAGGACACCTTGCCGATGATGAAGTGCAGGTTGGAGTGCTTGTCGACGCGGAAGTCGATCTTTCCACCCTTGATGTCGTTGACGGCCTTGGTGACGTCAGGGGTCACGGTGCCCGTCTTGGGGTTCGGCATCAGGTTACGCGGACCCAGGACCTTACCGAGGCGGCCAACCTTGCCCATGAGGTCGGGGGTGGCGACGGCGGCGTCGAAGTCGGTCCAGCCGCCGGCGATCTTTTCGATCAGGTCATCGGAACCAACGAAGTCGGCGCCGGCAGCGATTGCTGCTTCAGCCTTGTCACCCGTGGCGAAAACCAGGACGCGGGCGGTCTTGCCGGTGCCGTGGGGCAGGTTGACCGTGCCGCGGACCATCTGGTCAGCCTTACGGGGGTCGACGCCGAGGCGGAATGCAACCTCAACGGTGGCGTCGAACTTGGACGGGTTGGTGTCCTTGGCGAGCGTTACTGCCTCGAACGGCGCGTAGAACTTCTCCGCGTCGATCTTGGCGGCTGCTGCCTCATATGCTTTGCTGCGCTTTGCCATGCTGCTTGTTTCTCCTTGTGCAGTTGTGGTCTGCGGACCGCGCTGGGCCCTGCCACAGTTGGTGAGCGGACTCGTTATCCGTGCCCGGTTCCCAACATTTCAATGTAGGTGGTGCCGGTTGTCCCGGCGGTGCCGCCCGTCGTCGTGATCGGTTTCCCGAGCCCGACGCCAAGGCGACGGAAGCGACTAGCCTTCGACGGTGATACCCATGGAGCGGGCGGTGCCGGCGATGATCTTCGCTGCGCCTTCGAGGCTGGTTGCGTTGAGGTCTTCCATCTTGGTGGAAGCAATCTCGTTGACCTGGGCCTGGGTCAGCTTGGCAACCTTGACGGTGTGCGGGGTAGCTGAACCCTTGGCGACGCCTGCAGCCTTCTTGATGAGCTCTGCAGCCGGCGGGGTCTTGGTGATGAACGTGAAGGAACGGTCCTCGTAGACCGTGATTTCCACGGGGATGACGTTTCCGCGCTGGGCTTCCGTCGCAGCGTTGTACGCCTTGCAGAATTCCATGATGTTGACACCGTGCTGGCCAAGCGCAGGACCGATCGGCGGAGCCGGGTTAGCGGCACCTGCCTGGATCTGCAGCTTGATGAGGCCGGTGACCTTCTTCTTGGGAGCCAATGTAGGGTCCTTCTCTCAATAACGTCCTGGGGCACAGGAGCGTGCCTCAGGTTTTTGGCCGCCATGGCGAGGCGGCCGGCCGTCCCGGTGCTGCTAAGCGGGCAGCGCCGGGACGAATTCTTTGGAAATCAGATCTTGGTGACCTGGTTGAACGCCAGGGTGACCGGCGTTTCGCGCTCGAAGATGGAAACCAGCACCACGAGGGTCTGGGATTCGACCTTGATCTCGGAGATCGTGGCGGGAAGGGTCTCGAAGGGGCCTTCCTTGACGATGACCGACTCGCCGACCTCGAAGTCGACGTCCACCGGAGCCTGGTTCTGCTTGTTGACCGGCTTGCCCTTCTCGGCCTGCTCTTCCTCGAATACGGGGGCAAGCATGGAGAATACCTCATCGAGGCGCAGCGGCACCGGGTTGTGGGCGTTGCCCACGAAGCCGGTCACGCCGGGGGTGTGCCGGACGGCGCCCCAGGAGGCGTCGGTCAGGTCCATGCGGACCAGCACATAGCCCGGGATGCGGACGCGGTTGATCACCTTGCGCTGAGCATTCTTGATCTCAACGACTTCTTCCATCGGCACCTGGATCTCGAAGATGTAATCTTCCATGTCCAGGGTCTGGATGCGGGTTTCCAGGTTGGCCTTCACGCGGTTTTCGTAACCTGCGTAGGAGTGGATGACGTACCAGTCACCTTCCTGGCGGCGCAGCTTGGCCTTGAACTCTTCTGCGGGGTCTACCTCGGCCTTGGCGGCGGCAGCGGCGAGGGCGTCGGTGGACTGTTCCTCGGAGCCGGCCTCGTCATCAGCCTTTGCGTCGAAGTCATCGGAATCGGCGTCGTCGGATTCGGGCGCGGAGGACTCAACCTCAGACTCGTCACCGGCTTCTGCCGTGATGTCCGCGGACTCTTCCAGCTCAGTCTCGGTTACCTCGAGCTCCTGCTCAGACACTTGGTCTCCTGCTTCCTCATTGCCTAACATGCCTATTTAAATGGCTCAATTCCGCACACCGGTGTTTCCCTCCGGATTCCCGGACGGAACACACAGCCTGCGGACGGTACAGCCTTAGCTGTCCGTGGGGCCTTTACCGCCGAAGAGCCAGCTGACGGCGGATCCGAAGCCAATGTCCAGCAGGCTGACGATGACCATCATGATGCCCACGAACACCAGCACCACGAGTGTGTAATTAATCAGTTCCTTGCGGGTTGGTGCAACAACCTTCTTCAGTTCGCCGATGATCTGGCGGACAAAAAGTGCAATGCGAGCGAAGAAGTTTGCCTTGGCGTCCTTCTTAGCTGGGCGGCCCTTGGAGCTGCTGGCAGCTGTTTCGGTCACCTGGTCCTCGCTCATCTTTGCAATGTTGGATTACCCGGTCCTGATCAGAACCATGGTTGCTGCGCTTGCCCCGGATTTTCGCCCGGGGCAGCTTGCGCAGGGCAGACAGGACTCGAACCTGCAACCTGCGGTTTTGGAGACCGCTGCGCTACCAATTGCGCCACTACCCTATGGAGTGAATTCCACTCTCCGATGACGAACCGCCAGCTGCACTGGGGCGCACGTCATCATCCGTGTTTCAACACCGGTGAACCAGTCTACGCAACAACTTCGCGTTCGTCGAACCGGCCCGTTTCCGGCCCCCGACTGCTGCCCTGGCTGACATTGACCGGAACAGTCACAAATCAAAACGGGCAACCCGGAGGGTCCGCTGAACAGCATAGAGTAGAACTCGTCGAATCCCACATTCCAGCCGCCAGGCTGCAAGCGAAGAACGGACCTGCCATGTCTGCCGCCCGCGTTTCCCAGCGCATTTCCGCCATTGCCGAATCCGCAACCCTTGCCGTTGATGCCAAGGCGAAGGCGCTGAAGGCTGCAGGCCGGCCGGTCATTGGATTCGGTGCGGGTGAACCCGACTTTCCCACTCCGGACTACATCGTCCAGGCCGCCATCCAAGCGGCAAGCCAGCCGAAGTACCACCGCTACTCCCCCGCCGGCGGGCTGCCCGAACTGAAGAAGGCCATCGCCGAGAAGACCCTGCGCGACTCCGGCTACGCCGTGGACCCTTCCCAGGTTTTGGTGACCAACGGCGGCAAGCAGGCGGTCTACAACACTTTCGCCACCCTGGTGGATCCCGGCGACGAGGTCATTGTTCCCACTCCGTTCTGGACCACCTATCCGGAGGCCATCCGGCTCGCAGGCGGCGTGCCGGTGGAGGTCTTCGCCGGCCCGGAGCAGGACTACCTCGTCACCGTTGAACAGCTTGAGGCAGCTGTCACGGACAAAACGAAGATCCTGCTGTTCGTCTCGCCCTCCAACCCCACGGGCTCGGTGTACTCGCCGGAGCAGGTGGCCGAGATCGGCAAGTGGGCGGCGGCCAAGGGCCTCTGGGTGGTCACCGACGAGATCTACGAGCACCTGACGTACGACGGCGTTCCCTTCACCTCGATCGCGACCGCCGCCCCTGAGCTGGGCGACAAGGTCGTCATCCTCAACGGCGTCGCGAAGACCTACGCCATGACCGGCTGGCGCGTGGGCTGGATGATCGGCCCGGCCGATGTCATCAAGGCAGCCACCAACCTCCAGTCGCACGCAACGTCCAATGTCTCCAACATCATGCAGATCGCTGCCCTGGCTGCCGTTTCCGGCCCGCTGACCGCCGTCGACGAGATGAAGGTGGCGTTCGACCGCCGCCGCAAGGCCATCGTTGCTGGCCTGAACGCCATCGAGGGGGTGGAATGCCCGACGCCGAAAGGTGCCTTCTACGTCTACGCGGACGTCCGCGCGCTGCTGGGGAAGGATTTCCCGACGGCGTCCGGCACGGCCACGCCGCAGACGTCCGCTGAGCTGGCCGCGCTGATCCTGGACGAGGTCGAGGTGGCAGTGGTTCCGGGTGAGGCCTTCGGCCCCTCCGGCTACCTGCGCCTTTCGTACGCACTGGGCGACGACGACCTCGCCACCGGCGTCCAGCGCCTGCAGGACTTCCTGGGCAAGGCCCAATAGGCACCCTCTCTCACTTAATGCGGGAAAACCCGGAACGCTCTATCACTCCCTTCAGGAGAGTGAACTGCTCCCCGGAAGTTGGACTGGCCAAATAGGATCCTAAGCTGCGAGGGCCTGGGCACGGTATTGGACCGGGCTCAGGCCC
>NZ_JARCCZ010000038.1:0-35811 GCF_048957775.1 Pseudarthrobacter sp. CC4
AATGAGCGGCCCCCGGAACCACAATCCAGGAGCCGCTCACCTACGCGCTATTGACAACCAAACCTACATATCAGAGGTTACGGGCACACGGCTACATGTAACAGCAGGTTCATTTCCATGAAGTTCCCTAATTCGCCCCAACGTTGAGCGCGCCCTTGCGGCGGATGTGCTAACCATCGTGTTTCCTTCCGACGAACCCCAAAACGTCGACCGGTCAAGGTTGGGCCGCTTGAGTTTTGCCGTGATCATATCGCTGTTCTGGGCCGCGTCGCGGAAGTGACGCCCCGTGTACGGTCCGGCCGTCAGGAGCGTTGCCTCCCGTCGGCGCGACCGCGTTTCGCATAACCTTAGACGCGCGGTTTAATTACGTAACGATTCATCGGCTGTAGACCTTCTCAAGACGGGATGGTGTCGACACGCGTCGTCAAGAAGTCCTGAAACTCAGCGGTGTCAACTGCCGGCTTGGGACTGCCCCCGGTTTTGTTGACTCCTTGACCTGCCCCAGGGATTGGTTACCACGTGAAGAATGAGTCTCAGGCTGTTTGGGATGGGTTCTGGCAGTGTAGCTCGTGCTCGATCGGAGTCCGATAGTCGATCCCCGAATGGCGGCGCTGGCGGTTGTAGAGAATCTCGATGTAGTCGAAGATCGCGTTGGCCAGATCGGTACGGGTCTTCCAGCGTTTCCTGTTCAACAGCTCGATCTGCATGCTGGACCAAAAGGATTCCATCATCGCGTTGTCATAGCCGTCTCCGATCGTCCCAAACGAGGGCATCAGGCCGGCTGAGCGGATCTTGTTGGTGAAGGCCCAGGACGTGAACTGCACGCCGTGGTCGGCATGGACAATACCGCCCGGGACGGGCCGCCGGTTTCTGATGGCCATGTCCAGGGCGTTGACGACCAGGGCAGAGTCCTGGCTGCTGTCGATCGACCAGCCCAAGATCCTGCGGCTGAAGGTGTCCATCAGTAGACCTTACCTTCCCTGGTGGGATGCTCGGTGATGTCCGTGACCCAGAGCTCGTTCGGCGACAGGCGGTGGAATTTGCGGCGCACAGGGTCATCGCTGGTTGCTATGCCTAGCAGCCGCTTGACCTTCGCCGGCCCGGGTAGGCCGGCAATTCCGGCCAGGCTCATCAGCTCCGCGACCAGATGCTCGCTAACGGTAACGTCCATGCCGCGTGTCAGCTCGGCATGGATCCGCCGGGAACCGTAGGTGCCGCGGCTGGCGGTGTGGACTTCCCGTATGAGCCCGGTCAGCCATTGCCGGCGCATCCGCGTCGGTGAGATAGGCCGGTTCCGGTACTTGTAGTATCCGGGACTGCTCACGCCCAGAAGCCGGCAACAGACCTTCGCGGGGAACCCGGCACCGGTAAGTTCTCCGATCACCGGGTGGATCCTTTTGGGTCCGGCCGGTCCTCACCGAGCAGCTTCGCTGCACGCTTGAGGATCTCCACTTCCGTTTCCAGCTGCCGGATCCGCTTCCGCGCTTTGGCCAGCTCGGTGCTCTCCGGCGTCGTCAGCCCTTGGCGTTCGCCACGGCCGATCTGGTCCTGACGGACCCAGTAGCAGGCCCCCTTCGCTGATGCCCAGTTCGATGGCAACCCGGCTTAGGGGTTTGCCGCCCGGACCAGGGCGACTGCCCGTGCACGGAATTCCGGTGGATAGGGTCTTGGCATGTCTGAAAGCCTCTCAGCGAGAGCCGGAAACTCAAACCCTTTCGGGTAACCAATCCCTGGGGCAGGTCACGAAGTCAACAAAAGCCGGGGCAGTCCCATTCGGCCGCTCACGCATCTGGAACACGCTATACATCTACGACGGAGCCTGGCGACCCATGCACTTGGCGCTTTTGCCGTTGAGAACACTAAAAATCTCACGGCCCACGGCCCACGACGGCGAACTCGTCGTTTGCTGTCCAGAGTCTCGCAGGACATTATGGTGAGCGCACCAACAGCTTTCACGATCGCCTGCCGAGGAGACCAAATCCGATGCCACATACCTGCAAGCCATTTTCATCTTGCATTTCAGCGGTTGGCAGGCGTATTAGATGACTCGCTCGAATTTTGACGGCGCCCAGCCTGGCTCGCGGACAATCTCTCGCTCGATCCGAAAAGCGCCGCTAGATGTACTTTGGCACATGGGACAAAGGGACCATAACGACCAGCAGTCGCGTGACGCGAACGAATGGTATTGGATAAATCGATTCGGTCACTCGCTAGTCGATCACTACAGTTCTGGGCTCATGGGCCAGACCTCCTACTATGCGGGACCTCTGACAGAAGAGGAGATCGATCGCCTGACATCGGAGGACCTGGCAATGCTCGCTGGCTCCGCAAGCGTGGTGGCGCGCACGACAGCCGCAGGCAGCGCGGCGACTCCTTCAAGCTCGCTCGAAAAGCTAGTCTTCGACTCCGAACGAGACGTCCGCAGGGCAGCGGGTCACAACCCCTCAACCCCCGCAGCGGTGATTCTGCGAATGCCTAGCCAAAACTCAGATGGCACGCAAAATGGTGAGGTCAGCGAGCATCGTCTTGAGTTTCTATGGGCCGAACTCGAGTCTGTCCCAGTCGATCGAGAACTCGCTCTAAAAGTCGCAGACGGCCGCTACGAGGATTTGCATCGCGTTGCACTTGCCCGAAAGAAGTCAGTTTCTGTGGATATTCTTACGAGGCTTGCTGCCAGTTACAGTTTGCCACCAGAAGCGGCATTAGAACTTGCTGAGAACAATCACATACAAGTTCGCAGCTCATTGGCGGCGAATAACTTGGCTACGATTCCAACGGAAGTTCTCGTGGATCTTGCAGACGACGCCGCACCCGAAGTACGGGCAGCCGCAGCGACAAACTACAAACTGCCGGACGACGTGCTCCTGCGCCTGCTCGATGACGAAAGCGCCGAGGTCCGTCATGCGGTGATTGTTCACGGTCATTTAAGCTACGACGTTCAGCATGACCTGGACGGTGAGGATGAATCGCGCCGTAGTCTTCAAGAGCGTCTGCGGTCACACAAATGGTCCGGGTACGGGCGCTACCCGGAGGATGATGGGGAGGAATCTCCTCGTGCAGCGTTCCTGCGCAAACTAGCTGGATCACCGTACGCGCTAACGCGTGCTGCAGTGGCCCAGAGTCCTGAAACACCTATCGACGTTCTCGAAGAACTCGCAGGCGACACCGAAGAAGAAGTCACTCGTGCCATTTCGTATGGGCTCGGATACGACACGGCCAACCGCTTCGTCGATGGGGGCTACAATTTCACCACGATTTGGTGGTACCGCCGGCGGTTGAGCAGGACAGAGTTTTCAAAACTTCTGAACTCTCCTATGGCTCTTCTCCGAGCCCTGGGAGCCGCTCGACATGAAGCCTTCCTTCAAGACGACCCCGAGGCGATGTCCAGGCTGGCACGAGACTCAGCTCCCATTGTCCGGGCTGCGGCGGCGACAAGCCCTTTCATTTCGTTTCTAGACCTCGTCGAATTGGCGAGTGACACGGAAGAAACCGTGCAGCAGGCCGCTTCGTCATCCATCATTGACTGGCTTAGACGGCAGCAGGAGCCGCATATCCCTTATGAACAGAGGGAACACTTCGAAAACAACTGGCTTGTCCGAATGGAATCGGTTCCAGATGGAGTTCCTGAGTTGCTTGGGAAGCCGAATTGGAACGAGTTACACATTGACCGTATTCCCGTAGGCTGGTTCGGGTGGTCTGTAGGAGACGAGGAGCTTGAGCTTCTGGCGAACTCCGGAAGCAGTGCCGTGCGCGCCGCGGTTGCCTCCTACCCTGGACCTCACGAGTCACGTTGCAGTTCGGCTCGCCTGACTCCGAAGGTGCTTGCTCTCCTGTTGAGGGACGAAGACAGCACTGTTCGCGAGCGCGCGCTCGGCAACACAGGCACGGCTGCTGTCAGCTTGGCTGCCTCCAGCGAAGCGCCAGCGGAAGCGCTGGTTCACTATGCGCGTTCGAGGAACCCTGACTTGCGCCGCGCGGTCGCGGCCAACCCGCTGACGCCGGGCCGTATTTTGGCGAACCTCGTGCGCGACACAGAGGACTCCGTCCGTGCGGCCGTTGCCGCAAACCTTGCTTCGCCGGGCGAAGCCCTCGTCGTCCTCGCTGGTGACCAGAGCGAGGAAGTTCTACTTGGGTTGCTGGCCAACGAGAATACTCCTCAGGCAATCCTTGAGCAGCTAGCCATCCGCCCGGCAGACTACGGGGAAGCCGAGCGGCATAGAAGGCTCGCCATAAACGCAAGTTCGCCCGCGCATGTCCTTGCCAGGATTGCATACAGTTGGTCGGGCGAAATTCGTGAACTAGTTGCAGGGAACCCGAACACGGCCGTCGGTACTCTGGAGATCCTGGCGTTCGATGAGAACCCGCGTGTGCGTGCTGCTGCGGAGCGTCGCCGCCAAAGAGATTGAAGGTGTTTGAGACCTGGTCAATGCCATGTGATTTACTTGCTTCATTCGCGGAACCCTACCCAGTAACCGGCGAAGCGCAGCGACCGATCAGGAACACGGAATGCTATCGGTCATCTCGAGCGGGTTCACGACGCTCCCAATAAGCTCAGGTTGTGCCCGTGAAGGCTAGACCTGCTTTCGAGAACCGCTGTCTGCGGTGTCCAAAGGCTCGATTGAGGGGCGCCACGTACTCGCGCAGCTTCGACCTCAGCGAGCATGAGGAGGGGACTGCCCCGGCTTTTGTTGACTCGGGGTCGTAGGCCGCTTTGAGCGCGGTCCGGTTGATTGTTTCATATTCGATGGGCGTGAGTTTTCCCAGCCGTCTTTGCCGTCGCCGGCGGTGGTAAGTCCGCTCGATCCACGTTGTGATGGACAGCCGGAGGTCCTGCCTGGTGAGCCACCGCTGACGGTCCAAAACGTTCTTCTGCAGCAGCGAGAAGAACGATTCCACTGCGGCGTTGTCCGCGCATGCACCGACCCTTCCCATGGATCCGGTGAGGCCTCGGTAGCGGAGCGTTTGGACGAAGCGGCGGGACCGGAACTGTCAATCAGATTTTCCGTACTCGGTCAGTTTAAAGTTGCCGCTTACAAACGGTGGACTTGGCCATCCTGCTCAGGTGTCGTCCTAGGCTAACGCGTCTTCCTCGTGTCGCAACTCCAGGGTGAGTTGATCGGCAGCGGCGAACTCGCGTACTCGTAGTTGAACGGTCCGCTTGCGTATGACGTCTTCCGATTTTGATGAGGCAAGTGTCCCGAATGGGTCTTGAACGGCTCTCACGAAGGGTGGGGCGTTTTCGAGATCCGCGCGAAGGTTGCCGACGAGGTAGAGCCAGAAGTGACTTCTTAGTTCGCCCCCGGCCGTCTTCCACTCGTTCCAACTCATGGCTTGAACTTGCGCGTCGACTCCGGACGACTTCAGCTCAATCATTCGATCGATGGAACCACCCTTGACGGTCAGAACGTCGAAGCCGGGGTAGAGCTCGCTGATGCCCTGCTCAGCGAGCTGGTCAAACACTTGCTCGACCACGGTGGACTGTTCGATAGCGGCTACGATCATCTCCGGCGAGCTGACGTCGACGATGAGCACGTCCGCATTCTCAGAGGACGTCTCTCCTGGGAGTACGACGGTCTTCTGCCCGACGAATCGTCGCTCCTCAAATGCGAAGGTTATACGCATGCCAAGTCGGTCAAGTTCGTTCAGGTCGGTGCCGGCGGCTGCCCTGGGCGTGCCTGAAGAATCACCCCCTTGGTCGCCATGTCCGTGACCTGCGGCTCCGAATTGACCGTTCCTTCCTGTGGTCTCGTGTTTGGGACCTGCTCCCTCGATGCGGATGACTTCTCCATCTATAAGGAGGTCCTCATAGCGGTGCAGCGGAATACGCGGAGCGGCACGGGTCGCAGCGGGAGGGGTTCGGTCTGGGTTCCCGGTGGCCGCTTCTGTTGACTCGCCGTCTGTCGTGTCGAGCTCGTTCCCTTCTGTGCGGTTTGCCAGTTGATCGACCTGATAAGCGGCGCGTCCGAGATCGACAAGGTCTTGCTGCACCTCCTCCAGCTTCTCCGCGGCGCCGGCCAGATCGAGTAGTTGCTGTCGCTGCGCAGGGTTCGCGTTGATGAACTATAAGAAGGTCTCTACAGTGTTGACCTCCAAGGTCTCTGCGAGCGCCATAGCCAAGGTATGAGCGTCCTCCGCTATTGGAGGCCACGCAGGGCCTGACCACACGGCGAATCCCTTGAATCCCGAGTCCTCCGAGCGGCGCACGTAGTACGTCCGCTGCGGAATCTGACCGAGGTTCTGACCGCGGAATGAACAGCTCAGACTGAGCGAATCCACGGGTTCCAACTTCTCAGCGAATTCGGTCAAAGCCCGACGGTCGGCCCCACTCCGGTCAGCTCGATCGGCACTGAGGCGAGCGAGTAGCGGTGCGACCAAGTCTCGGAGTCCCTGGCGCAAAGTACCGAGGTCGGATGCTTCAAGAGCCGTCTCGCCCGGCATCACCGACCACTCCAACGCGCTCTCAAGGAGCGGGGTTCCGAAGAGCTCGCGGAGCGGACGAAGCGCTCCCGGCTCGGCCTCAAGAACGAACAACGGTACCTTGTCCTGCACACCGCTCCGTTCTCGGCTGCCAGACACCGATGCGTACACGACGTCTCGGGCGGCGAGGAACTCGTACCCGGCCGCGGTGCGCGCGGCAAGCGGGGTGCCACTGAGTGGCGCCCCGCTATTCACCGTGCTGCCGACCAGGAGTTCGAACATTTGGCGGTAGATCGGCCGCAATTCCGAGCGCAGTGCCTGGTCGGTGATGCCCGACGGGTAGATGTGCGAAATGCGTACGCAGAGATCGTGTGCATCCTCGACGGTGAACGCGGCCGGAGTCAGCTCGCCGCGGACTTGTAGTTCGTCGAGGCAAGCGCGGAGTGTCGAGTTCGGCACCCCCGTCGGTTGTTTGAGGACAGGAAGGTAGTCGTCGGCGTCGCGCCCACTGCGGCCCAGGCGACGAACGAGCTCCTCGGATCGACGCCACGTTTGGTTTGGACGCCGCGGGCCATGGCTTGTGGGGCAAATCGCGTGGTGACGAAGTCGGTAGAGCCATAGGTCCGGGCCAGCATTGACGAGTTCTTCCGACGTTGCTCGCGAAGGAGGCGTCCTTGACGACGGCTGTTTGCCGGCTCGGACGAATGCCAACTCAGCCTGGGTGTGGCGGGCGTAGGTGGTCCAGTTGCGAACGAGGTGGTCGAGCAGTTCCTCGGCCACGTCGTTGTCCCTGCGGAGGGCGACCCTGGCGATCTCGTCGAGCCGATCAAGGTTGTGAACCTGGTAGAGATAGTGGTCCGTCGGCTCCCACCGTGGATCAGACGAGAGTTCGCCGATGAGATCTGCTTGGTATTCGGACCATACGTTGTCCAGGCCTGAGAATGCCCAGCCACCGGGGAGGCCGAGACCCTTCGTGTTCGTCCACCCGGTCCCGCTGTCATCGACGTCGTGAAAGTGGATCAGTCTCAAGCCTCGACTGACTCCGAGCCAGGCGAAAAAGTTGCGCCACCGATCGTCGACGGTTGTCTCCAGGGCTTCGTCGGTGTCGTCATCGAGGTCGACTTCTCCCTCGTCGGGATCGACTGTTGCATCACTCGCGTCGTCTTCCACGTTGACGCCGATGGTGGACGAGAACTCGGCGAACACGTCAGGCGATGCAAGGAATCGGATTTGCATGACCTCGCCCGCAGCGGCCATCGCTTCAACGATGGTCTCGACCGAGTCATCTCCAACCCAGTCGCTTCCGAAGTAGACCTGATGGGCCGGTGCCCAGGTCAGCTCGCCGGTGGCATCGGCTCGACACGGAACGTCAAGGCGGCTGAGATTGAAGAACGCTCGGTCCGAGCCAAGCCGCCCCATGGGGAGGGGCTGGTCGGGTTTGGTGGTTTTTCCGGCCAACCGACAGATCGTGGCGAGTGCTTCGATGGTGCGGTTTGACTCCCGCAACTCGGCATCGGCGGCCGTGCGCGTGAGTCCGGGGAGGACTGCGGCGCGCATGACTTCCTCGAAGCGGAACTCTTTGATGTCGAAGAGCGCATCCCAAGCCTTCACCTGGCGCTCCAGGACCGACCTCTGTTCGGTCCTGCCGAGGGTGCCCCAGCAGACCGCATGTGCGAGGAACTGCAACTTACGAAGGGGAAGTTCCTCTGCCGAAGAGCGCGGCGGGTAAAACGCACTTTCACTTTCCAGGGTTATCCGCCTGACGGTGCCATCGTCGTTCTCGCCGACAGGGAAGACCGGTTCCAGCCGGGCGCTTTTCTCCAAGGCCTGTCGATCCGCCGCGCCAGATCGTTCCCAGAGGAGCGCGCAGAGGTCAAGTACGGGGTCAACCCGATAACGAGAGTCGGGGCCTGGTCTTAACGCTGTCTTCCCTGTATCGAGGTTGTGCGCAAGGGCACGTAGTGAGTCAATCGGGCTGAGTGCCACCGACCCGTAGGCCGCACACACCCTGGCAAGCGATCCTTCACAGAACTCGGGATCAGGGAATTGTCTGCCGTTCACAACGCAGTCCGCCTTGAGCAGGTCAGCGAAGACGGACCCCTCCGCGTCGAGAACGGGCGATGGAAAAACCGCCTCATTGAGGGCGAGTTCATTCGGTCCTGATGGCAGGAAGCGGGCACCTTTCATTGCGCCGGCAATGGCGTCGGCGAGGAGTCCGCCGGCCGACCCGGAGTCGCTTTCGTCTCGATCCAGAACTCGCAGTACGTAACGTGGGCCACCCTCGGCAAGGAGGTGTGGCATGAGCGTCTGCACGAATGTCTCGGCTGCGCGGCGTACGAGATACCCGTTGTAGTTCGACGGGGTGTGCGCAATTTGAATGTGCTGGCGTGAAAGGTCGGTCGTGAAGGCCCCGTTGACCAGTAGCGAGCAGGGCGAAGGCTCCTGCGTAGGCAGGAAGACGTGAAAACGGCGGTCCTCTGTGTTAACCCGCGGGTCGTCGGCATCCCGGACTGCGACGGACACTTCGGTCACGTCCACGCCCTCCCATGCGGGCCCGGTCAAGCCATCGCGGTGGTCGCCGATTCGCACGTTGCCGTCGTGAGCTACCCAGTAGCGGTCACCCTCACCTTCACGGTTGACCAAGTCGACTCTGAAGAGGCCAGATTCGGTCAGGCCGACACACCGCTCGACGCCGGCGGAGGTCACTCGGTGCCTCTCCAAGAGCCACTGACGGTCTGACTTCTCGGTGGAGGTCGCAACCTCAATGACCACTTCTTCAAGGTGCTTGAGGAAGAGCACGCTGGTCATCGGAAGGTTCAACAATTGATGCGCGAGTGCGGCCTTCTGTTCGGAGCTGACGCGTTCGTGGAACGGGAATCGAAACGCGCTGTGATAGCCGGCTGCTCGGAGTTGGTCCCAAGTCTTGTGCACCTCGGTGATCGCCCATGGGAAGCGCATCGCTGGCACCGCTCGGACCTTGCCGCGATCAAACTCCTTCCATAGCAGAGACACCTGCGCTTCCGCTTGCTCCCGTCCCAGTCGGAAACTCACCGTCTCGGAGTAGGCCTCGGGGCTGTCGGTGATTTCGAGGACAGACTTGAAGCCCAACCCCTTGTGACCGATGCTGGCACGCTTGGGGCCGTCTGACTGGGCCTTGGAACTGGCTCCCAGGCCGCACAGTCCCCGAATATCGGCGTCGGTGAAGGGGCGCCCCGTGTTGGCAACCCAAAGCTCCGTGTCGGTGAGTCGAAACAACGCCCTGTCCTCGGTCTTGGCAACGCCAACCAGTGCGTCATCCGCGTTCTGAAGGAGCTCGTACACGAGACGTCCGCGATAGTCATGGGCAACTTGCGACTCCTGACTAACGTCCTCTTGGAGCCGGCCCTGTGACTCTCGGTAAACAGCGAGGTTCTCGCGGCAAATGCGCTCCAGGACGTCATCAGGCAAGGTCGTCGTCGCAGTCATGTACGCCATTCCACCACATGGTTCCGACAAAGGGGACTGCCCCCCGGCTTCTTCCGCCTCCGCTCGCACTATCCAGCCCCGACACTAGAGCCGCACGTACCCAAAGCCCCTGCCCGGACGAACGCGTCGGAAGGCGGAGTGGCAGGCGCCCCGTACCGGTCAGATAGCTTCGCTGGACCACTCCGGGGAGACTGGGAGCAGTATCGCGACCCGGACATTATAGAGCCCGGCCTTAAAGCACATTCGGCGACCCAGGACAAGCTGGCCGACGCGCTGGGCCTGCATGGGCTCACACTGCTGTCGCCATTCGCCAGCAGTGCAATTTCGACTTGGCCTGGCAATTGGACGACGGCACAATCGGCATCGCTGAGGTGAAGAGCAACACCGAGGACAACGAAGTCCTCCAGATTCGGCACGGTCTGGGTCAGGTGCTTGACTACGGCTACCGAATGAAAGACCGCGGCTTCCGTCCGAAGCTCTTCCTCGTTCTGGAGCGGAAACCCAAGGGCAGTCACTGGCGGGACTTATGTGCCGCTCATGAGTGACCCTCACGTGGGGCCATCTCTTCCCTGGCATCTTGTGACCACGGTAGGCCAAAAGGAAGAAACCGCTCCTCTAACGGGAGTTGACGAAACGGAGCATTGCGGCGTCGGTTCTTCATGTCATCTTTAATTTGTTCCGAATGAGTACCTGCCTGAGGTCTGAGCGGCGCAGGAATGAACCGCTACAAAACGCCGCCGGGGGCCCAACCAGTTAAAGAAAAAAGGCCATCGGGAGATGGCCTTTTAGCGCCTTGTAGGGCCGGGTAAATGACGTTCAAGCAATAAGGAAGGCCCCCGAAAAGTTACGGGGGCCTTCGATATTTATTGTCGTTTTGGTTGCGTTACAGATTCAAGACGGTCTGGAGTGGCTTCCGTTGCGGACTTGTCCAACCTCATCGGGGTAGTCAACCGTATCGTGCATCAGGTGTATGCGGTCTCATTAGGCGGCCACTTCCGTTACAGATGCAAATCCGTGTGCAAACTACGGAATGGGAATCCGCGCAGCTTCCTGCACCAGCGGATCGGAGATCATCATTGTGGGGCACTAAGTGACTTTGATGCCTGGCTTCAGCACCCCTTTGCCGCTATAAGTTTGAAGAGACCTTGATTCGGAAACTTTTTGGGCGCGTCAATATTGGCGAACGGGGGAAAATGTCGGACGTTGGACTTTCTGAATTCGGCAATCATGAGACTTTCTATATCCGCAGCGGTTCCTTCGGGGAGGCATTTCCAGCAGATCAGCAAGCTGTCCCTATCGGCAATGCGCCACACCAGACGTCCTCCGAAGTGATTCGCCCCGCCGCTAAACCCGCAGCTTTGGAACTCTCGTACACGGTTGGCCAACCCGTTTCGCCGCTCCCCTTCTTCACCCCTGAGGGGAGCCTTGCCGATGTAGAGAATTTCGGGGTTCTCCTCGGGCCATCGGCCAGCTACAGCTTCCGTGCTCATGACCGGTAGACGGGGATTGGGGTGGTCGTCTTCGATGAAAATCGGCCTGGTTCTGCTGGGCCGCACCACCACGTACACGCCCTCAACGTCAGCGCTCCCCCGGGGGCCGAGGACGTCAACACGAGTCAGAGTCTTTAGCCCGATGAAACCCTGGAAGTGAGCCGCCTCAAGGCCAGCACGTGAGTAATCCATAGAATCCCCTCATTCATTTGCACCGGCTGAGTCAACCAGGTCTAGAACTCGAAGGTGGTGTTCGGGTCGGCCATGGCCCGCTGCAGTTCGCCAATATTGCCGATGTCCGCCAGTGGCGATGTCCGGGCAACTTCGACGATGCCCCCGAGGACTGCCTGCATGGCTGGCACGTCGCCGGCCGCAACCGCCACGTCAAGACTCTCGAAGAGTCGTTTATGCGTCTCGTGGCGCTCCTCGTAGGTCCGGTCCAGGTAGTATCGAAGGGCGTTCTCGGATGCTTTGATCCTCGCGACCTCGGTCTCCCGATATGTCTTGAGCTTCTCGCGTTTCGTGCTCTCCGTCTCGTGGATGTGGATCGCCTCGCGCAAAAATCCCACGATCTCGTTGAACGCGCCGAGCGCATCAGCGGAGCTGACCCGATCCACCGCCGGCGGCAGCACTTTGCCCTCGTGTACGCGTTTCTGATCAGTCATCCGTGGCCTCCGTGGTTGTATCGCGGTATCTAAACGTGAGTTGTTCGGTAGTCCCATCGAGGCTGCCGTCCTCGCCAACGGCTGGCACGCTGATAACTTGTCCCACCGCCTTAACGAGCGTAAAGGCGACAAGGAGCCGCTTGGCGTGAAGCTCGCTGGTGGAGTCGAACGGCTCGGACTCGAGAACGTCAATCGCCTCCGTCGCCTGGGATACCAGATGGCTGAGGACTCCGTCCTGCTCCCGCCCCCACTCCTGCACCCCGCGGTGGAGCTCGTCCTGCACATCGAGCTGCGCTATCGCGACGTCGACATTTGTTCGGTGCTCCTCAGCCTGGCTTAGTGCTTTGGTTCCATGCATCTTCACCGTGACACCGGCGCCGAGGAGACTCACTCCCGCACCTGCGACATTGAGCATGAGCCCGCCCAATTCCATGCCGCCACCGCCTGAAACGTAGCTTCCGCCGCCGAAGAATGCCAGTATGGCCCGCTCTGCCGCGGCCCCGTTGAGGGTTTTTATTCGGGTCCCGGTACTGGCGCGCGCAAACTCTTTCGCCGCGGCAAGCAGGGCAACCCGTGTTGCGGCGCTGGCGGCTACAGGGCCGCCGAGGCTACCGACCCATCCCACGACGTCAGGGTAGATCGTGGGCCTTTCTCGGACGTGAGTGTTCGATCCGTCGACTCCGTCGAGGATAGGGCGCTCTTTCGTTCGAACCTGCATGCCCTGCCTCACGAGGAAGTCTTCCATCCGGACGATGACATCGCGCTCAGCCCGTTCCTGCGTCTGCCCAAAGGCCTGCAGCACTGCATCCGTGCGATCGGCCTGGGCGAGGTGGAGGACCTTGCGCTTCTCGTAGCGTGCCGAGTGTAGCCCGATCTGCTTATTAGCATCCCGGATCTGCACGCCGCCCTGGGCGCCGAAAAAGAGGCCGGCGCTACCAGTGAGAGAGCTCGTTATGACGATCGCGAGCGGGACAATCGGTAGAACCACAGCGGGCACCTCCAGGACGGGACTACGAAGCGATCGCAGGCTCTGTGATCGTACAACAGCAGGACGAACTGGGCCTGTCGCCGGGTGCTTATGCGCATCGAAGCTGGAAGAACTACGCGGGCACCGGCACCGGGCCGCCCTGCGACATCGCGAGAAAGATACTTGGATCGACCAGCTCTGGTCGATCCAAGTATGTAGCGTCCAGGCTGTTAGAACCCTATCCAGAATGGGGGCTACAACGCTTAATGAGAAACGAGGTTCGCTTCTCTCTAGGCGGATCAGAATCCAGCCAGGGGTTGAAGCCCTCGGCGCCTGCATCAAACATCTACCCCATAAGGTCGCATTCCTGCAGGAATTCCTGCCACAGTGACTCGCTGACGCTTTCACTGGCATAGCGCACGCGCAACTCGTCGCAGATCTTGAGCGCAGCCGCGCTTGGGGCTGTCGAAGCCATTGCCGAAACGAAGTCACTGAGTTGGAAGCCAGCCAAGCCACTAGGATTGTCCAAGCTCTCCCCGTATTCATCGAGAATTGAGGTGGCAGCGAGATCTGCGGCGTGGTGCACCACGACCAAGGCAGATTCGTACTTCGATCCTTGACTCTGCCGAGCGTACGCCATACCCAGGGCGTGACACCGCGCCAACCGATTCATTGTTGTCGAGTTGAGCACACCCTCTTGATCGGTCCATAGCGAGGTTGACACGCCCAACTCGATGTATCGCTCGTTCCGGTGTATCGCGATTTTGCGACTGTTCATTCGGTCCGTGTACTTGACTTCGACGACGACGGCAAGAATCCCCGCTTCTGTCTCGAACTCAATCAGGGTATCGACCCTCGTCCTGTCGCCAAGCAGCGCGGCGGGACTTGCCGGCGCATACTCGATGGCACAAGCACGTACCGTTAGCAGGTCATCACGATGCAGCAGCTTAGAGAAGCAGGCAAGCAGCCACGTCGGATTGGCTTTCAACGAGGCTAGCAGGTTAATCGTCAGCGTCTGACTGGAGGTCAGGTACTGCAGGCAACGAACTGGATCCACACCCCAGCCTTGCTTGCGACGAGCCAAATACTCCACATGTGCCAGGTTCCCAACAAAGTTTCGGCCCTCTTTGGCCTCTCTTTCTGGCAACACGCTGCCAAGAGGTTTCGGCGAGCGGCTTTCTAAAATCCCATAGCCCTCAATGCCCATGATGTTTAGGCGCAACCATGACTGGTGGAAACGAACACGGCGGGCAAATCCTCGTTCTCCCGGTAGCAAGGGACCCAAGCCCTGATCCAGGAGCCAACTGTCTTCAGCGTTGGCTTACTTCAAGGACGTCGCCCCCATCAATGACAAGCTGGGACTAGGGCCGATCGCGCCAAGGCAAAATTGCTGGCCTCTCACTCACCCGACAAACGGTTGTCATATCAGTTCCCGCTCACTTCTGCGTCGGTCTACTTGCGGACTCAGATACAGGGGCTGATCTCCAAGCCGGCGTTCAGGGCCAGCCGTGCGGCTGCACCTCTCCGGATTCGACTGTAGTAGTCGCAAAGTAACTCGGCAGAATCGGCCCTCATAGGCATTCCCGGGCCATGGCACACAGTTGCCACCCCTGAGCTGAACGGGAACGCCGGCTAGGTGCCTGCAGCAGGAGGTGGTTACTAGGAACACCAGGCCGGGTGCCGACTGCGCCGGAAATCTGGCTATGGCGGCACCGCCGACCCGGATAAAATAGCGTTTCCCCCGCCCCAGCCGCACTAAGGATCTCCCGCACAAATGACTCATGAGGAACCAGGGCTCTTCGACCTGCCCGCGGCAGCACCCCCTTCTCTAGTCATCGAAGACGTTCCGATCTCTCCCGAACAGATCGCGAGCATCCGAAGTGCCTTTGACACTGCCGGAATCGCCGATATGGCTGAACGCCAGGAGGTCATTCAAAGCTGCGTCATCCGAAGGATCTCGAACATCCGGGAACTGTATTCACGCGACGTTCGCCAGGTGCTGGCACGCATTGAGGGATGGGGTAGCAAGTCCGAACCTACCTCCGGCTCGGCTTGGGACAACCGGGAAGAAGACACCTGGATCGACAAGCTCTAGGCTCCCCTGACCGAAACCCCGCAACTCGCCGGCCACGGGCGAGCCAGGACCGTAAACACACCTCGCAAGGTTGGTAATGTAAGCCAGTGGTGTCTATATGTACGGAAGCATGTCTCGTGGGGGAACTGGTGTGGAGCAAGACCGCTGGATCGAAGTAAGCGATTCGCAGTTCCCGCATGAGATCGAGGGCCTTGCCTACCTCAGGAACAAGATCCCAGCGCAGAGCCCCTACCGAGTATGGAGCAACTTCGAGTTCCGGGACGGCCGCGGCGGCTGGCATGAAGTCGACGCTCTCTTACTCGGCCGTGGCGGCCTCCACCTCTTGGAGCTCAAGTATTATTCCGGCCGGCTGACCGGCAATGACACTCAGTGGCTCCGTGACGGTAGACGCGCTGAACCTTCTCCCCTTCTGCTAGCAAGGCGCAAGGCGCAGTACCTGGCCTCAAAGCTCAAAGACGCCCTCGCTGACTGGGCACGCGAAAAGGGCATTGGGTTCGACGAGGTGCGCGGCCTTGTCCCCTTCGTCAATCAGGCCGTATTCCTTCACCACCCGCGGTTTGTCAGCGAACTCCCCCCTTCCTCGGCGCTCGGTCTCTATGGACTCGATGAAGCGGAAGCTATCAGCCATCTTCCTGGCATCAGCGATCTCATTGGCCAGGAACCTCGTGCCAACGCTGCCATCGGTCAGAACCAGGAAGCGATCCTCGTAGATCTCATGGCGCGCATCGGCCTGGTCCAGCGCCGCGAACGCGAGGCGGGGTCGTGGATCATTGCAGACGGAGCCCTTGACGAGGGCCCGGGATGGCAAGACTGGAGCGGCTATCACAAGGTCTCCAAGCAGGAAACGGTCCGGATCCGTTTCCAGGTCACGCCGCCGGGAACATCGCAGTCCGTAGCCAGCCGCAACTACAAGATCGCCGAACACGAGTTCCGGCTCATGAGTCGGCTTTCACATGACGGGCTCTTGAGGCCCCGCGATCTGGTCGACTCTGAGCTCGGGGTCGGATTGGTTTACGACTATTCCGATGGCATGCAGCGACTGGATCTCTGGCTCGCGGGGCAGCCTAACGGGCTGCCCTTGGATCAGCGCTTGTCCATCATCCGTCAGCTGGCAGAAGCCCTAGACTACGCGCACCGTAACCAAGTGGTCCACCGTGGATTGAGTCCGAAGGCCGTCTGGGTCAAGACTGTTCACGGACAGCCCAAGGTCCTTATCGGCGACTGGCAAAGCGCTGGCCTAGCCTCAGGTCAGGTCCTCACCGGGCACGCCGCCGACGGCGTCACTTCCTTGCTGGACCGCAGGCCGGACCCCAATCAGGCAGACGCGTGGCTGACCGAAGCTTTTGAAGCCCCAGAGGGACGCTGGCAACCGGAATCAGCAGATCGTATCCGGGTGGACGTCTTTTCTCTTGGAGCCTTGGCTTACTTCATCCTCGCATCGCAACGTCCCGCTGATTCGTCGCTGGTCCTTGCGGAGCGCCTCCGGAACCAGCGTGGCCTGGACCTGTCCCTCGAGCTGCCCTCTATCTCGCCAAGCATCCGCGAAGCCGTGCTGGGTGCCACCAGGCCCGCCCCCGGCGAGCGGTTCGACGGCGTTGGTAAGTTCGTGGACGCCTTGTTCGATTCCTCCTCGCCCTCCGCCTTAGCAAGTGAGGACGTCGACGCCGTCGAGGCTGCTCCGGGCACGGTTTTGGCTGACGGACGATTTACTGTCGTTCGCCGGCTCGGGCGCGGCTCGACTGCGGTCGGGCTGCTGGTTAAAGACGCGGACGACGACGGCGCGCAGCGGGTGTTGAAGGTTGCGGTGGACGCGAAGGCGGCGCAACGGCTCCACGAAGAGGCCGCAGTGTTGCGTGCGCTGTCCGGTCCGCGCTTGGTCAAGATTGTCGATGGGCCGCTCTCCCTCGGCGACCGCTCAGCCTTGCTGCTGGAGAGCGCTGGCGAGCAAACGCTCAGCGAGCTGCTGCGCGAGCGTAAACGTCTCTCCCTGGACCTGCTGGAAAGACTCGGCCGGGACCTCCTTGAGGCACTTGTCCAGCTGGACAAGGACGGTGTTGATCACCGCGACATCAAGCCAGGCAACTTGGGCGTTCGGACGGAGCGCAGCGGCAAACACCTCGTACTGTTCGACTTCTCCCTGTCCCGTGCTGCGGCATCGGACATAGCTGCAGGCACCCCTCCCTATCTGGATCCATTCCTCGGTGGCCTCCGCTCGCGGTTCGATTCCGCGGCGGAACGGTACGCCGCCGCCGTCGTACTGTTTGAAATGGCAACCGGCCACACGCCGTTCTATGGTGACCCGCTTGCCAACCCCGCGTCCGTACCGGACGAAGCCACCATCGAGGCCCACGACTTCGACCGGGCCGTTGCCCCGCGCCTCGTCTCCTTCTTCCGCACGGCGCTGGCCCGCGAAGCCAAGCGACGCTATGACACCGCTACGGAGATGCTGGAAAACTGGCGGGCTGCGTTCCCGACAGATGCCACCACCGCCCCGGAGAACTCGGATGAACTCGCGGCTGTGGCCACACCGGCCACCCCGCTGGAGCAGTCCGGCCTTTCGGCGCGCGCCCTCTCCGCCCTGGAACCGCTCGGAGTCACCACGGTTGGGGAGCTCACGGCCGTCGACCCAATCCGGCTCAACGCCCTTCGGGGCGTTGCACTCGCCACCCGCCGGGAGGCTTCCGCGCGAGCAAGCCTCTGGCGGGAAAAGTTCGGAGAGAAGAAGCAGGGAAACCAGACGACCGCTCCGCTTCCCTCGGTGCTGGCCCTTGCCGAACAGCTCATCGAGGCAGCTGGAACACGGAAGGCAGTGCAGTCCCGAGCTGCCGCCGGCCTGATCCTTGGCACCTACGGCGATGTGGACGCGTTTGCCACCCAGGCGCAGCTGGGTGCAAACCTGCCCAACCCTGTCACTGCGGCCGGCGCGAACCAGCTCGTCGGGAAACTCCAGACTTCCTGGGCCGAGGAACCACGCGTGCTGGGCTACCTGCGTCACCTGACCAGCGTGGTAAACCAACGCCTTGCTGCCCTTGGCGGGACGGCAACGGTCGACGAACTGGCCGCAGAAGTGCTCGCCCAGACCACGATCGAGTCCGAGCGAACCGGCGAGAACGAACGCATCGCCCGAGGTCTCCTGCGGATCGTCATTGACCGTCAGCGGGCCCTCAAGCGCGCAGATGTCAACGACGAACCCCTTGAACTGCGCCGGCGGGAGGGCAGCGCGCTGTTGATCGCCAGCGAGGCACCGTTGCTAGATGTGGCAGAACGACTGGGCCGTGAAGGCGATGCGCTGCTTGCGGAGTCGACGGCGCAGCCCGCCCTTGTTCCTGCCGAACGGGTCCAGCAGCGGCTGTCGGCGATACTCGACGCTGCAGGCATCGAAGAGCCTTTGCTGCGCGATAGGGTCCGGCTGGCCCGCTTGGCCGCCGCGCTGTCCCGTCATGCCGCAGCGTCCGGTTCCGGCGAGCTGCACCACCGGGATCTGTCCCAGGTCGAGGCGCTGGGGCTTGCCCTGCGCGGAGTGGCGGGGCCGCAGCGACTTTCGCCCCGCGAAATCGTGGACCGCGTGCGCGTCCGCTTCCCGGCCGTGCAGGGTCTTCCGACGTCAGGACGTCTCGCCGAGCTTCTCCGTGAGGCTGGCCTGGACCTGGTCCACGACCCCGATTCCGGGACATACGGTGCGCCCACCATTGTGGAACCATCACAGAGCAGTTCCTCACGTCTAGGCACAGGAACGCATGTCGGCGGCCTTGGGTCCGGCGCATACACCCCGGAGCAAAGGCTTACCGAAAGTGTCACCCTGCGGTCCTTCCTGGCGTTGGGTGCCCGCGCCGACCGCTGCGGCGCGCTGGCCGACCGGCTGGAAGCGGAGTTCAACGCGCAACGGATCGATGTCACTGCACTGCTGCTGGACGAGCTGAAGTCCCTGAGCCTCCGGGAGGGTTTCCCGTCCTGGGAGGCGCTGGTGCGCGCGGACGCGCAGCCCGAGAATGACCGGGCTTCCCGCGGTGTGTCCGCAGCAGTGAAGCTGGCCGTGCCCGTTGTCGAGACGGCCATCGCGCAGGCGACTGCCGACGTTCCCGAACAGGAATCCCGACCGGTCCTCATCGTCGAAGCTTCCCCCTTGGTCCGCTATGGACATGCCGATCTCATCCGGCGTTGGAGCGATCTGGCCACCCCCCGCGGCCAGGCGGTGTGGGTGATTCTGCCCCAGGTCGGAGCGAACCAAGGACCGCTGCTCGACGGCGCCTCGGTTCAGACCTCCCCTAACCAGTATCTCCGTGTCGAAACCGCCTGGATTGACGCCCAGACAGACCTCATCCCGGCAGCCGTCGAAGGAGCCACCGCATGACCATTGGCAAGGAACTCACCCCCAAGCTGCAGAAGCTGGTACTCCGGGTCGAAGACGACCTGCGCGCCAGGCTGGAAGAAGATCGGGAGCTCAAAGCCAAGTGGCAGTCCGAGCATGCGGAGGCCCTGCGCGCCGAGCGCACCTCCTCCGCCTGGGTCAGCTGGCGTGACGACCGCATCACCCAGGCTGCCGTCGGCTGGGTCCTCACCACGGTTTTCCTGCGCTTCTGCGAGGACAATGCATTGCTCTCCAAGGTCTGGATCTCCGGTCCCGGCGCCCGCCGCCAGGAAGCGTTCGACGCCGAAAACGCCTACTTCCGCGCCCACCCCGAAAACACGTGGCGCGAATGGATTCTGGAAGGCATTACCCACCTGCGGTCCTTCCCGGCCACCGCTGCCCTGGTCGACGAACACGCCGCACTCTGGCAGGTCTCCCCGTCCGGTGCCATGGCCAAGGAAATCCTGGACTTCTGGCGCGCCACCGACGAGGCAGGCGTCCCGGTCTACGACTTCCAGGATGGCGAACTTTCCACCCGCTTCCTGGGCGACCTTTACCAGGACCTCTCTGAATACGCGAAGAAGACCTTCGCACTGCTCCAGACCCCCGAGTTCGTCGAGGAATTCATCCTCGACCAAACCCTTACCCCTGCGTTGGCCGAGCGCCCGCTGGAAGGGTTCAAGCTCATCGACCCCACCTGCGGCTCCGGGCACTTCCTTCTTGGCGGATTCCAGCGGCTGCTATCAGCGTGGGACTCCAAGGCACCGAACCTGGAAGCCCGCGACCGCGTTCAAAAGGCACTCAACGCGATCCACGGCGTGGACCTCAATCCCTTTGCGGTGGCCATCGCCCGCTTCCGGCTCACCATCGCCGCACTTCAGGCTACGGACGAGCTCGATCTGGAGCGGGCTCCCGACTTCAGCTTCCACTTGGCCGTCGGCGACTCGCTGCTGCATGGACGGGCGCAGCGCGAGTTCCGATTTGAGGGCTTCGACGCCGATGCGGAGTTATCCGGATTCGCATACGCCACCGAGGACCTCGAACAGCTCAAGCGGATCCTAAGGCCAGGTCAGTACGACGTGGTGGTAGGCAATCCGCCCTACATCACGGTTAAGGACAAGACCCTTAACGCGGCTTACCGCAAGCTGTACAAGACGTGTAAGGGAACTTATGCCTTGTCCGTGCCGTTCATGGAGCGGTTCTTTGGTTTGGCCAAACACGGTACCGATTCCCAGCCCGCGGGCTGGACGGGCCAGATCACCTCGAACTCCTTCATGAAACGAGAGTTCGGGTCCAAGATCATCGAGGAGTACCTCACTCGGCAGGACCTGCGTCTGGTCGTGGACACTTCCGGCGCTTACATCCCCGGCCACGGCACCCCGACGGTCATCCTTGTTGGCCGGCACCAACACCCCGTCAGCCAGACAGTGCGTGCCGTCCTAGGCGTGCAGGGGGAACCGGGGCAGCCCTCGGACCCGGCCAACGGGATAGTATGGCGAGCAATCACAGACCACATCGATATGCCCGGACACAATGACCAATGGATTTCCGTTGCCGACCTTCCCCGTCGTAGCTTCGCCACCCATCCGTGGAGCTTAACGGGCGGTGGGGCCACGGCCCTGATGGATGCGATTTCGCTATCTGCCAACCAGGCCCTGGGAGATGTGAGCAAAGAGATCGGCTTTGCTGCCGTAACTCGTGAAGATGAAGCCTACTTAGTAGGGGAGGCGACCCTTCGCCGAAAAAGGATCGCAAAAGAGAATATGCTGCCGCTTGTCGCCGGGGAGGTAGTTCGTGATTGGCGAGTTAGTGATGCTGTTGTAGCACTTTGGCCCTACGACGCCTCAACGCTGAAGGGCCACGCCGATTCGCACATATTGAAGTTTCTTTGGCCCTACAGATCCATGCTGGCGTCCCGAGTTGCGTACGGCTTGACGCAGATCGAACGTGGGCTTGAGTGGTACGAGTACTCGATGTTTTTCGACAAGCGTTATCGAATCCCCCTCTCCATTACGTTCGCGTTCGTCGCGACGCATAACCATTTTGTACTCGACCGCGGGGGGAAAGTTTTCAAACAGTCCGCCCCCGTGATCAAGCTGCCAGAGGGAGCCTCGGAGGATGAACACCTTGCCCTACTCGGCGTCCTCAATTCCTCGACCGCTTGCTTCTGGCTAAAACAGAACAGCTACCCAAAAGGCGGCGATCCTGTTGGAAACGATGGCGCGCGCGTCTCGCAGCAGCCATGGTCGGACCGTTACGAATTCACGGGCACAACACTGCAGGACTTTCCGCTGCCTTCATCGATGCCGCTGAGCCGGGGTCGGCACCTCGATGAGCTCGCGCAATCTATAGCAGCAGTATCTCCCTCCTCTTGCGTGGAGACCGCGCATCCGACAGCTTCTGCACTGTCGGATGCCCGGAAGTTGGCCCAGAATCTCCTTGGTCAGATGGTGGCGGCCCAGGAGGAATTGGACTGGGAGACGTACCGCCTTTATGGACTGATCGATGAGGACCTGACCTACAAGTGTGAATCGTTGCCGGCGCTCGAGCTTGGACAGCGGGTCTTCGAAATCGTGCTGGCACGACAGATCGCCAACGGCACCACTTCGTCCGCATGGTTCTCCCGCCACGGCTCCACACAGGTCACCGAGATCCCTCCCGAATGGCCGGCAGACTACCGAGAACTTGTAGAGCGCCGGCTCGGTGTCATCGAAACCAACCCCAACATTCGGTTCCTCGAGAAGCCCGAGTTCAAGCGGCGCTGGGCAACCGAGCCGTGGGACAAGCAGCAGGAACAGGCCCTGCGCGGCTGGCTTCTGGACAGGCTGGAAGTTCCCTCCTTCTGGTTCGACGCGCAGGACCGCCCGACGGCGCGCAGCCTCTCCCAGCTGGCCGACATGGTATCCCGCGACGCTGACCTAGTCAGCGTTTTGGCGCTGTGGGACGGAACTATCGACGTCGACGTCTCCAAGGCCCTCACCAGGCTGCTGACCGACGAAGCTGTCCCTTATCTGGCCGCCCAGCGGCTCAAGGAACCCGGCTTGCGCAAGCGCGAAGCGTGGGGGGAAACCTGGGAGCTGCAGCGGCGGGAAGACAATGGCGAAAAAGTCGGCAAGATCCCAGTTCCGCCTAAATACACCACTGCAGACTTTCGGAACACGTCCTGGTGGCAAGCCCGCGGAAAACTCGACCTGCCCAAGGAACGGTTCATCCTGTACCCGGACGCGGGACGTTCTACTGACCCGACGTTGCTGCTCGGCTGGGCGGGGTGGGACCACGTCCAGCAGTTCCTCGTTCTGGCCACCATCATGGATGAACGGATCGCCGAAGGTTCGGAAGATGCTCAGCTGATCCCACTGATAGCCGGTATGGCGGAAGTACTGCCATGGGTGGAGCAGTGGCATGGCGATCTGGATCCGAACTTCGGCATGAGCATGGCCGAGTTCTGTTCCGGACAATTGGAGGAACGGATGACCCAGCTCAATGTCTCGAACACCGATCTGAAGGCATGGCGTCCTGCCACGGCCACCCGCGGCCGCCGTGCCGTCAAGGAGAACGCATGACCATCCTGCTTCGCAACGTCTTCGACATTCCTGAACGCGCGGGCGTGGAGGACTATGTCCTCCGCCTCACCGACGCCGTCAGCGGCGACGGCGCCCGGCACGCCCTCGACGACTATGTAGTCACGCCATCTTTGGTCGAGGCGTTCGATTCCGCAATGGGACTAGTGTCCAACGCGCTCACCACGGGCATCAACCGCGGGGCGTTCCTGACCGGGTCCTTCGGCTCTGGTAAGTCCCACTTCATGGCTGTCCTTCACGCGCTGCTGCGTCATGATCCGAAGGCACGTTCAGTAGCGGAGCTGCAGGAAACCGTGGCCCGCCATGACTCCGTCTTGTCCGGCCGGAATATTCTGCCGCTGGCCTTCCATTTCTTGGACGGCAAGTCGATGGAACAAGTCATCTTCGACGCCTACGTCCGCCATATCCAAGTCGCGCACAATGGTACATCCTTGCCCGCCCTCTTCGCGTCCGACGCACTCCTTGAGGACGCCGAGAATCTGCGACAGCAGATCGGAGACGATGCGTTCCTTCAGGGCCTGGGCGGCGGGCAGGTCGACGATGAGTTCGATGAATTTTCCGGCTTGCTCGGCTCAAGCGGCTGGGGGCTCGACCGCTATAAGACTGCTCTCACCGCGCCGGCTCAGAGCGTAGAGCGACAGTCGCTTGTCAGCGCCCTGGTCGGGACGTACTTCAAGGCCTACGTACGCTCCGGTGAGTACGTGGATCTGGACACAGGCCTCGCCGCCATGTCTGCACACGCCAAGTCGCTGGGGTACGACGCCGTCGTCCTGTTCCTCGATGAACTGGTCCTCTGGCTTGCCTTCGGCATGCATGAACCGGAGTTTTTCCGCCGGGAATCGCAGAAGCTGACTAAATTAGTGGAGGGCTCCTACGGGAGCCTTGAGGCCCCGCTGGTCTCCTTTGTGGCCAGGCAGATGGACCTGCGTAAGTGGTTCGCCGACGCCGGTGCCAACGGTGTCCAGCAGGAGGCGCTCGAATCCGCGTTCCGGCACCAGGAGGGACGCTTCGCAAAGATCGAACTGGGCGATGACAACCTCCCGTTCGTCGCCAGCAAGCGCCTCCTGAAGCCCACGGACGACTCCGCCAGACAGTCCGTAGACGATGCCTTCACCCGGCTGGACCGCAACCCTAAAGTCTGGGACGTGCTGCTTGACGGGGTCAATTCCGATGACCAGCACCGTGGTTCGGATGAGAAAGCCTTCCGGCTCACCTACCCGTTTGCCCCCGCCTTGGTCTCCACCTTGCGTTCCCTGGCCAGCGTCATGCAGCGCGACCGCACCGCACTGAAAGTCATGCAGCAGATGCTGGTTGACCGTCGGAACACGATGAGCATCGAGGAGGTCATACCCGTAGGCGACAGTTTCGATTACATCGTCAAGGGTCAGGCCGGGGCCGCCCTCGACGCGCAGGCTGCGGCGCTCTTCCGATCCGCCACCCAGCTGTACCAGGACAAGCTGCTGCCCAAGCTTCTCTCGACCCACCACCTTGCCGCTGCCGACCTGCAGGACCAGTCCCGGCTGACTCCGGCATTTCGCGCGGACGACCGACTCGCCAAGACGCTACTGCTCTCCGCTGTCGCTCCCAACGTCCCCGCCCTGAAGGCGCTGACGGCGGCCCGGCTCGCTTCGCTGAACCACGGATCCATCGCTTCCCCGCTGCCCGGCGGAGAGGCCAACATTGTGCTGGCCAAGGTCAAGAACTGGTCCCGTGAGGTGCCCGAAATCCATGTGGGCTCGGAACCGCTGAACCCCATCATCCGGGTCCAACTGTCTAATGTGGACTACGAGTCAATCGTGGAGAAAGCCAAAGGCGAAGACAACCCCGGGCGCCAGCGTGAGCTTATCCGCAAGCTGGTAGCCGAAGGGCTCGGCCTGGAACTCGGCGACCCCGATGCATGGAACGTTTACCGGCACCCGGTGGTTTGGCGCGGCTCCAAACGCGAGGTCGAACTGGTCTTCGGCAATGTGCGCGATGCAGGCTGGCTCACAGACGAGCATTTCCGTGCAGGGGCCGGCGCCTGGCGCTTCGTCGTCGACCACCCCTTCGATGAACAACAGCACACCGCCACCGAGGACATCGAGCGCATCGAAAACTTGCGCGCCCGCAATTTCACCTCGCGAACGGTCGTCTGGCTACCCCGCTTCCTCTCGTCAGATTCGATGCGTGACTTGCGCCGGCTCGTGGTTCTCGACTGGTTGTTGGAAGGCACCGGAGACCGGTGGAACAGCCACGCCAATCACCTCAGTGAAGTCGACCGCCAACAGGCCCGCGGCATCCTCGAATCTCAGCAAGCGGCCCTGCGCGAGGGCTTGCTACGTATCATCCAGCAGGCTTACGGAGCAGCGACCCCCGCACCCGGGGCCCTGCTCGAAGATCCCGCGCACGTGGAGGTCCTGTACTCCCTGGACCCGGAGTACGTGCCGCAGCCCCCTGTCGGGGCCACCCTCGGGGCAGGTTTCAGGCAGTTAGTGAATCGTGCTTTCGAATCCGCTTACCCGGGCCACCCTCGCTTCGAGCCGGAGGACACCGAGGTCAGGGTTGCCGACCTCAAGGCGGTTGCCGCCGCGCTTGAGGCCGCCGCTGCCGATCCTGAAGGCCGCGCCCCCTACCCGGGAGATGCCCGGACAGTCCGCAGGATCGCCAACCCTTTAGAAGTCGGGCTCGCAGGAGAAACTCATTTCCTCTTCGGTGACGGCCGCTTCGGACCGTGGGGTGCCGCGCTTGAGCGAGGGCTCTCCCGCGCCGGCATAGGCAATGACGACCCCGTCACCGTTTCGAAGCTGCGCGAAATCATCGCCGGAGTCGAACCGGCACATGGGCTGCGCAACGAGGTCTCGGACCTGATCGTCATCGCGTGGGGTTTGTTGCGCCAGCGTGCCTGGTTCAACCATGGCGGAGCCTTATCCGCCACCCCACCGCCTGGTTCGCTCCAGCCCAGCATGGAGCTGCGCCCGCAGCCGATGCCCACTGAAGAGGAATGGGAGGCCGCCCGGGCCACCACGGGCCGCGTCTTGGGTATCGAGGCTCCAAAGTACCGCACCCCGGCCGCCGTGGCCACCCTTGCCGACGCGACCCGAACGCTCGCACGCCGCACTGTTACTGATGCTGATGTGCTCGTCAACGCCTTGGAGTCCGCCGCAACAAGACTCGGGATCGACGGCGGGCCACGCCTTCAACTTGCCCGCGGGATTGCATCTACTCTGGGAGCGCTGCAGCACCAGAACGGTGTCACGCTGATCCAGACCCTGGCTGGCCTTGATCTCCCGGCTTCGCCAGAGGAAGCGGCAGCATCCCTGGCCCGCGCCAAGGAAGTTGCCGCAGCCGTATCGACCTTCGCGTGGAACCGGCTGGCTCCCGTCCGTGAAGCTGCCAAGGGGCAAGATACTCGCGCGGATGCCGCCCAAAACATCCTCGACCAGCTCACGACCGCCCTGAGCGGCCATGAGCACGCCTACGCATGCGCGAAGGCGCTCAAGACCGCCGAAGACGGAATATTTGATTGGCTCGCCACGGCGTCGCCCCCACCTGTCATGCCTCCCATTCCTGTCTCTCCACCTGTTCCACCGGTGGTTACACCCGAACCTACCGAAGGTAAACCCGAACGTCCGGACGATGTCGACCTTCCGCTCACGCCGCCGCAGTCAGTAACTCCAGGTGGTGAGTGGCGCACAGCCCGTGGCGGAGACAACGTGGTAGCCGAACTGCAGGAGTTCATCCTTGAAAACCCTGGTCGCCGTGTCGAGGTGCAATGGAGGATCGTCGGGTGAACGGCCAGGCAGTCGTTCAGGGCACGGTGAGCACCGCAGTTGTCCGTTCCCTTATTTCCGCGGCCCGCAAGCACGGCACTCAGCGCGTGATCGGTCTCCGTGCAGTCCCGGACGCCGATGCTGAACGACGCTTTGCGGATTCCGGGGAACGAGTACACGTACTGCCGTGTGTTTCGTCGCTGGCCATCCGAGACGCGTTGCGCAACCGTGCCGGTAATGAATGGCTCGTGATCCTGACGGACCGGCCGGAAGAGGATCTGGGGGCCGGAATCCTTGGGCACTTTGCGAACCAGAGGCTTCAGACACCAGGTGCGTGGGAAGCACTCAAGGAACGTTTCGGTGCTGATCGAATCGACCGCCCGCTGTCCACTCTCAAGCAGCGGCTGCCAGTGGCACAAGGCCTATTGCGCATCACCCCGGATGAAGGATGGCCTGCAGCTCCCGGAGCAGTCCTGACCATCGACCATGCCTTCGCTTCAGTCGCGGAGCGGCAGCTGGCACTGCAGCGTGGTCCGGTAGATGGCCTCAGCGTCCTCGAATGGACCATGCGGACCGATGCCACAGATCGTATGGCAGACCTGCGCGAGTTTGGCGGTGACGAACTTGCTGACGCAGTTCTTCAATGGCTGACCGACCGCGCAGGGCTGGCAGGGAAGCCGCTCCTGAGGTTTCTTCTCACCGGCCGCGCCGCCGAAGCAGTGCCGGTCGGCATCGCCTTGAACGTGCTTACCGAGACTGGGGGGCGGACAGCCCAGGACCGGCAGCTCAGCGAGCTTGCGCTGGCACGGCTCGAGCACCTCTGGGCCGGTTCCGCGGAACCCATTACCCCCTCCATGCTGGCGGCACTCGGTAAGTCAGCCCGCAACGTTGTCGAAGCGCAACTGGAGGATCCGGCTCGCTGGCAGGAGGCCCACGCGGCCTTGCAGGCGGCCGACAGATTACTCACTAAGATCCAGGCTTCCAGCTTGGGCCGAGATTCGCAGCTGCTCCCCGCGGGACTCACCGCGATGCTACAACGGCTCGCGGAAATGCTACGTTCTTTCCCTGAGTCCGGGATCGACGCCGTGGAAAAGGCCTGGGCAGCGGCCGAAGACCACCGTCTGGCATATCCGCTACGAGGCAACGCCCAGGATCCGCGCGTGGCCCCATTCCACGCTGCCGTCAGATTGGCCCGCTGGCTCACCGGCAAAAACACTCTTCCCAACGGTTTCATCGATGCCGTGCATTTGCATGCTCACGTCCACGCTTGGGTCGACGCCGCCTACAACGACGTGGCTGCCGGCGTCAGCGACCAACTCTTGGGCGAAGGTCTCGCCACCATCCTGCGACTCACTGAGCAACGGCGCCACGGCCATGACCGAGAATTTGCGCGGCTGCTGGCCACGTCGACCTCCTTGGACGAAGGCAGAGCGACAGGCCACTTGGACGGCGCAGGAGACCCCGTGTGGCATCTGGAGCGCTTGCTGCCCTCAGTGGTTCTGCCGCTCGCCCGAGCAAAGAACACACTCCTCCTGGTTCTCGACGGCATGAGCGCCGCCAGCGCCGCGGAACTCTCCTCCACCGTGCTCCACGGGAACGAGGGCTGGGCCGAGGTTATTCCGGCTGCATCGGAACGCCGTGGGTCCGCCGTGGCCGTGCTGCCAACGCTCACGAACCTCAGCCGAGCTTCCTTGTTCAGCGGCGAGTTGACGTCGGGAGGGCAGTCCCGCGAATTGTCCGGCTTCGCCGCAGTGACAAAGGCCGGCGGGATCGCCCAATCACAGCTCTTCCACAAGGCGCCCCTGGATTCGTCACGTCCTGGATTGGCCCTGCAGGACGACATTTCCGTTGCCATCGCCGACCAACGGACCCCGCTCGTGGCCTGCGTTCTGAACACCATTGATGACGCCCTGGACAAGAGCGACCCGGCCGGAACCACGTGGACGCCTGACACCGTCCGGCACCTGCGACCGTTGCTATCCGCCGCGATGGCCGCCGGACGCACCGTGGTCATGACGTCCGATCACGGGCACATCGTGGAGCGTCGCCGCGGGGAACTGCGCGCGTTCGGTGAAGCGAGCAGCGCACGGTCCCGGCTGCCGGAGACCCCTATTGGTGAAGATGAGGTTCTTGTCCAAGGACGCCGGGTTCTCGCCGAGGGAGGGCGCGCAGTACTCGCCGTCGATGAAACCCTGCGCTACGGACCGATCAAGGCCGGATACCACGGGGGCGCTTCCCCCGCAGAGGTTGTCATTCCGGTCGTTGTCTTAATTCCAGGCGACAACGTCCCCGGCGGGTGGAAGCTGGCGCCGTCACAGGAACCGCTGTGGTGGTCGGTTGTGGCCACCGGCGCCGCGGTGCGCCCGGCGATCCCGGGTGCCGGGCTGACGAAGACCGCCAAGGACAACACTCCATCGATGCTCGACATCCTCGACTCCCCAGACCAGATGCCCGCTGCGCCGCGGTTGGGCGCCGCCGTGGTGTCCTCAAGCATGTACAAGGCGCAGAAAGGGATCGCGGGCCGACTCGCAGTCTCCGATAACCAACTCGCTTCGCTGCTCGATGCGCTGGCCGCCGGGCCCGGGACCCGCTTGGCCAAGGAGGCTGCCGCCGTCGTCCTCCAGGTCGCACCCGCGCGCATGGATGGCGCGGTGGCCCAACTGCAGAAGCTGCTCAACGTCGAAGGCTACGGGGTGTTGCGTGTCGACGGTTCCATGCTGGTCCTGGACGCACGGCTGCTCCGCGAACAGTTCGGGGTGACAGATCGTGGCTGACGTCTCGCCTCGCAGGCGCCGTGAAGTGATCGACGCGTTGCGGCGCGGCACGGTTCCTTCCAACGGGCTCGATCTGCTGGCCGTCGGTCTGGAGCGTTTCCAGCGCGCCGTCGACGAGGAACTCGAGACGGTCGCAGGTAGTGGTGCCGTGGTCAAGGCTGTCCGTGGTGAGTACGGCACGGGTAAGACGTTCTACACCCGGCATCTTGCGGAGAAGGCGCTCAAGAAGGGTTTCGCCGCCGCCGAAGTGCAGATTTCCGAGACTGAGTCCCCGCTGCATAAGCTTGAAACCGTCTACCGGCGGATCACCGAATCGCTGCGCACTGCTTCGGTGGCGCCCAGCGCGTTCCGTTCCGTCCTGGATGCTTGGCTGTTCACCCTTGAGGACGATGCCATCGCCGCAGACCCCGCGCTGGCTACCGCTTCAGCGGCTGAGTTAGCGGCTGCCGCGGATGAGTTGCTGGACCGGCGATTGGCCGAGGTCAGTGCGAAGACACCTGCCTTTGCCCAGGCACTCCGCGGTTACCGTGCGGCCGTAGCCGCTGGAGATGCTGTGGTCGCGGACGGGCTTGCCGCATGGCTCGGTGGGCAGCCTCATGTGGGCGCTGCGGCCAAGCGCGGGGCCGGCATCCGTGGCGATCTCGATCACTTCGGTGCCTTGGGATTCCTGCAGGGTCTGCTGCTGATCCTGCGCGACGCCGGGCATCCCGGCCTGCTGGTGGTTTTGGACGAGGTCGAGACCCTGCAACGAATGCGCTCGGATGTGCGGGACAAAGCCCTCAACGCGCTGCGCCAGCTCATGGACGAAGTGGATTCCGGTCGGTTCCCAGGGCTGTATCTGGTTCTGACTGGAACACCGGCTTTCTTCACTGGCCCATCGGGAGTGCCCCGCCTGGCGCCCCTTGCACAGCGCTTGGCGACGGATTTCGGCACCGATTCGCGCTTCGACAACCCCCGGGCCGTACAGATCCGTTTGGCCGGCTTTGACCGTGAAGCGCTTGAAGCGTTGGGTATCAAGGTACGGGACCTTTACCTTCTCGGTGCCGACGCTCCTGACCGTATCCGCCAGCTCGTCGACGATCCCTACGTCACTGAGCTGGCCGGCGCGGTGACCGGTGGTCTGGGCGGCAAGGTGGGCATCGCGCCAAGGATCTTCCTCAAAAAGCTCATCAGTGACGTACTAGACCGCGTTGACCAGTTCGCTGACTTCGATCCGCGCCAGCACTACGCTTTAACCCTGGCCCGCGAGGAACTAAGCCCGGAGGAACGCAACGCCGTTGGCGGCACCGTCGGAGTGGCCGGCGGCTATGTGGCAACCGCGGACGACGTCGAACTCAACCTATGACGCAGCGTGTGGGTTTCGAGGCGCTGAACAGCGTGGTCCAGCACCATATCGCCAACACGCTGGGCTGGGGCAGCCTGCGGCCGTTGCAGTCAGAGTCCATTGGTCCCGTACTGGGCGGCAACGATTGCCTGCTCCTGGCTCCCACAGCTGGCGGTAAGACCGAAGCAGCCTTGTTCCCGTTGCTGACCCGCATGGCTGAGGATGGCTGGTCCGGCACCTCCGTGCTCTACGTATGTCCGTTGCGCGCGCTGCTGAATAACTTGGAGCCTCGGATCGCTTCCTACGCTGGCTGGCTCGGACGCACCGCGGCGGTCCGGCACGGCGACACCACTGCAGGCGCCCGCAAGCGTCAGGTCTTTGACCGACCGGACATCCTGCTGACGACCCCGGAATCGCTCGAGTCCATGCTGGTCTCCACCCTGGCGGATCCGCGACAACTCTTTGCAGATGTACGTGCCATCGTCGTCGACGAGGTCCATGCCTTTGCCGGTGACGATCGGGGTTGGCACTTCTTGGGAGTTGTGGAACGCATTTCTAAGCTGTCTGGCCGTCCCCTCCAGAGGATCGGACTGTCCGCGACGGTAGGCAATGCGCCGGAACTCTTGTCTTGGCTGCAAGGTAGCAATCGGATCTCGGAGAAACCTGCGTCCGTCATTGCTCCGGACGGTGGCTCTGCGGCCTTACCGGAGATGCAACTCGACTTCGTGGGGAGCGACCTGAATGCCGCCAAAGTGATCGCTGCCCTGCATCGCGGCGAGAAACGCCTCGTCTTCGCAGATTCGCGACGAACGGTGGAAAAGGTGTCGCTGGGGCTGCGCGACCTTGAGGTGGAGACTTTCGTTTCGCATTCATCCTTGTCCGTGGACGCGCGCAGGCAGGCTGAAACAGCATTCTCGCAGGCCCGCAATTGCGTCATCGTCTCCACTTCTACCTTGGAACTCGGCATCGACGTAGGCGACCTCGATAGGGTCGTCCAGATCGGTGCACCGCGCACCGTGGCGTCGGTATTGCAGCGGCTCGGCCGGACCGGCCGCCGACAGGGAACCGAGCGGAACATGCTGTTCCTGTCCACGGACGACGCGCAGTTCCTTCGCGCCTGTGGCCTACTGTTGCTCTGGTCTGAGGGCTATGTGGAGCCTGTCACTCCCCCGCCGACTCCTTTGCACGTGGCAGCACAACAACTTTTGGGGCTGACACTCCAGGAACGGCGAATCGGGGCCAATACTTGGGACGAGTGGTTCTCTGGGCTCGAGCTCGCCTCTCCAGTCGAGTGGCAGAAGATTGCCGCCTGGTTGGTGAAAACGGGACACCTCGATTCCGACCAGGGAATGCTCTTCATGGGTCCTGAGGCTGAGCGTAAGTACGGGGGCATCCACTACCGGGACCTCATGGCCGTGTTCACGGCTGACCCGCAGGTAGTCATTCTGCACGGGCGCGAGGAAATCGGCTCCGTTGACCCAATGGTCCTCCAGCGCAAAGTCGATGGTCCACGCCTCCTTACACTCGGAGGCAGGGCTTGGCAAGTGAACTACGTCGATTGGAAACGCCACCGCGCCTACGTTGAACCATCGGCAAACGCCGCGGACTCCAAATGGTCAAGCATGCCGCAGCCGGAGTCCTATGCCCTGAGCGATGCAACGCGGCGGGTGCTTCTCGGGGCCACTCCCGCCGGCGTCTTGCTATCCAAAAGGGCTGCGACCAAGTTGGGCGAGCTGCGGGAGGAGTATTCCCAGCGGGTACTGGATGGTTCCACAGTTTTAGTCCGCGAGCCTAACGGGAGACTTCGCTGGTGGACTTGGGCCGGCGCCCGCGCGAACGCCGTGCTGGTCGCGGGGTTGCTCGACCTGGCACCTGACTTACTGGACGAATCGCGGGCCCACAACAACTGGCAAATCGGATTACGCGGCGACACCACCACTCCGGCTCTGACTGAGGCCATGAGGCAGATCGTGCTATTGCTCAAAGACGAGGCGCCGAGCCTACTTCCACGGGTTGACGACCGAGCCCTCAGAACGCTGAAGTTTGCTGAACTTCTTCCTGCTTCATTGGCCGTGAGCACCCTTGCTGAGCGAAGCAGCGATCATGCGGGTGCTTCGACGGTCGCCGCAAGACCCGTTGCCTCCGTCTAGTTCCCGAGGCGGCATGCTGGCCACCAGCCATGATGGACGCCTTGCGGCACCTATAGGCTCGCCGTATGCCACGAGCAATCTCCAACGACTGCGGGCGTTACCTGGTCACGACAGCTACTGGGAGCCAGTACGTGGTCAATCTAGACCACCGAACCATCGCCCGGAACATGGCGGCGACTTCAACGCTAGTTGACTTCTTAGAAGCTCGATTCTCACAGCTCCGTCGCGACGGCGAAGAACTTGAACGGGTCTGCTGAAGGTCTAGTTGACAGCTTGTCAAGCAAACCTTCAGCAGTCCCGCCCGTGAACGGTACCAACGTCGACAACTACTCCACTGTCTGGGATGACTTCGCCCATGACCTGGTTAAGCGAACCGCTCTTTCCCCTCCGGAGCTATTGACCCCCTGGTTCTGGATCACGTCATCGGGCGCAGTCTGCGCCGCATCCATGCCAGGACAAGCTTCTACCGCGGACGGATAAGCCCTGATGGAAGCCCCATCCCGCGCGGGAAGAGGGGAACGCCACCACCCAAGAGGGCCACCGGCGGAAGAGGCAACCCTACGGGCATTCCCCGCCTCTACTTGGCCTTTGATGAAGACACCTGTATCGCCGAGATCCGCCCGTCCACGCACAGCGCGATCACTGTGGCGCTTTCGAAACCACTGACGAAATTACCTTCCTGGACCTTTCGGCGATCCAGCCGCTGAATCCGTTCGTCCTCGAAGACGACAAGTTCAGTCAGCTGTACAGCTACAAGCTTCTCAAGCGGCTCGGCCTCGAACTCTCGAAGCCAGTGCGGCGTTCAGACAACGGCGTGGAGTACGCAGCGAGCCAGTACATCTGTGAATTTGTGAAATCTATCGGTATCGAGGGCATCAAGTACGCCAGCTCCGTACATCCAGGAGGACACAATCTCGTCGTGTTCAACGAGAAAAGGTCCGCGTCACGGGGAAGCTGACGACCTACGAAATCATCGGAGCCAAGTACACCACCCGGCCGACAACGACAGCCAAATGAGGCGACCACGGGCAGAGTCCGGCGGGCCCTCTGTACTGACCACGTCGCTTCATTAACTCGGTCTTTCCTCAGTTCCGCGTCTCTCCGAGCTGACGGAGGGGGGACGCCGTACGGCGGCTGCAGCCAACAAGTCACGATCTTCCTTCCTCAGCCGAAGCCGGGACAGGGAATCTATCGCGCGCCGGCCCATTCTGGCCCTTCGCGGCTCGTCGGACACAGAGGCGTCCAGAGCCCACCGCATATGCTCCCAGTCAACTTCACTGCCCTGCCCAGCGTGGAAGCCTCCGCGCCTACGCCGGAAGCTTCGCAGAACCAATAACACGATGAGCACCAATTCAATGACAAAAATAAGCATGACTGGCCCCACAGCAGCCACTATCTGCCACCACGGTGCGGGGTCGGCGTATATCACCACGTCGATCGTCTGAGTTGGGCTTGGATGCATTTCATATCACTCCTACGTCAATGGGCGCTCGGACTTTCCCCACGCCACTACAAATGCTTGGACTGCCACAAGCTTTGGGAGGAATGGGGGCTGGATGCGGTCAGCTGTTAGGCCCGTTGCGGGCTGCGCGCTGGTCGACGGGGCAGGCCGTGCATCCCCCGGCTCGGAGCCGGTTGCGGAACATCATGTGTTTTTCGTGTCCGAAGGGGCACCGCCACCCTCGAAGGCAGCTGCCGGGAAGGACTTCGGAAGCTGTCAGCCCGCCGTTCAGGTCAGGGGCCCAGTCTCGGGCCAGACCAGGGTACTGGGTGGCCAAGTCGTTAAATCCCGGCCAGAGTTTACGGTGCGAGCAGTAGGGGCAACCACACTTCTTGGGCCCGGTGCGGTTGTTTATTGGAGCCGGATAGTCGTGTCCCTTTGGGCAGAGCCAGTAAATTAGATCTTCGCTCCCGAACGTCACCTGTTGGGGCGTTCTTTCTCCGTTCTTAGTAGGATGCCATTCCGCTGCGATGTCGGGATGGGTCGTTCCGAGGTCATTGATTCCTGCTTCAAGGCGCCGGCCCGAGCAGATGGAGCATCCTTGGCCGCTTTTTCGCTTCTGAATCTTTTTCCAGTAGGTGTGGCCGTTGGGGCACAGCCAGGCAAATTTGTAGCCTGAGCCGCTGATGACGTGGTCGGGTCGGACGTCTCCGTTTAGGTCCGGATGCCATTCCGCGGCCAAGGCAGGGTGGGTCGTTGCTAGATCGTTAGTGCCTGCCAGGACAGCAAAGTTTGCGCACACTGCGCATCCGGAGCCGTTGCGGGCGCGGTTAGCAACGGTGGCAGGGTACCGGTGCCCCTTGCGGCAGATCCAGTGCACCATCTTGCCGCTACCCGACACCACGTCCCCTGGTTCTAATACATTGCGCGTCAGGTCCCATTCCACGGCCAGCCAGGGGTGGCTCTCAGCTATCGAGTTATACCCGGCTAAAGCCGTCAGCCCGGAACATACTGAACATAAAGGATTACCAAGGGCAAGGGCTTTGACCACCTTCGAGCAAGACCGCCTGATGACATGACCCGCTGCGCAGATGAAAACTGTTGGTTCCTTGGCCCCTCTGACTGCGGCTCGGCGTTTCGAACAGCTGCCTGCGACAACATACAGCTCCGAAAATTCCGGCCAAGACGTTCCCCTCGACAGTTCAAGCTGGTCCAGGTAACGGCTGAATGGCTCCAGAGGGCGCTGTGTCAGTCCCTGAGCCGGATTCCTGTCGGTGATGGTCGAAAAGTGAGCCATTGTGACGGTTGAAAACTGAGCCACCCGTTCCAAACGATTGGGTGGGTG
>NZ_JARCCZ010000039.1:0-34846 GCF_048957775.1 Pseudarthrobacter sp. CC4
ATGAGCGGCCCCCGGAACCACAATCCAGGAGCCGCTCACCTACGCGCTATTGACAACCAAACCTACATATCAGAGGTGCGTGAGCTGTGGGTACCTCGGCCCAAGGCCGTCCCCGGACGACTTCCCGGTGACCCGGCGGACCACCCACGGCCCGGCATACTCGCGGAACCACCGGGCGTTGGCCCGGACGGCGTCCAGCCCGCTGAGTTCGGGGACGGGCGTCATGGGCGGGATGTCGATGGAGTGGTCGTGCTCCAGGACGTCCAGCACCCGCTTGGCCATGTTGGCGTGCCCGGCAGCGGACATGTGCATCCGGTCCTGCGCCCACATGCCCCAGTCGTAGTACTCGCTGAAGCGCCAGTAGTCCACCAGCAGCGCGCCGTGGTCGCCGGCGATGCCGCGGACCAGTTCGTTGTAGATGGCCGTGCGCCCACGCATGGTGCTGAACACCTTCGAGCCACGCGCGTCGAATCCCGTGAACATCACCACGGCGGCACCGGTGGCACGCAGCTTGGCGATGGCGTCGTCGTACTCCACCAAAAGGTCATCGATGTCGATCCTGGGGCGCAGGATGTCGTTGGCCCCCGCGTAGATGCTCACCAGCGTGGGTTTAAGTTCGACGGCGGCGTCCACCTGCTCAGCCAGGATGTGGCGGAGCTTCCTCCCGCGGATGGCGAGGTTGGCATAGCCGAAGGCGGGGTCAGCGGCTCCCAGCTGTTCGGCCACGCGGTCCGCCCAGCCGCGGACACCGTTGGGGCGGGTGGAATCGTCGTCGCCCACACCCTCCGTGAAGGAGTCGCCAAGGGCAACGAACCGGGTTGTGAAATCCATTCGGATAGTTTGCCATCAGTTGTTGGAAGCAACCAACCGCGGGCGCGGGACCCTAGTTTTCCCTCAGGATCCAGTGGTCCGCGTCCAGCCGGCCCACTACCTTTTCGCCGATCCGGGCCAGGTCAAGGACGTCCTGCTCGGTGAGGGCATCAAGGAACAGGTCACGGACGTCCTCCACATGGCCGGGTGCAAGGCCCACGATGGTTGCCATCCCCTCGTCGGTGAGGTGGGCGGTGGTGACCCGGGCATCATGGGGATGCGGCCGCCGCTCCACCCAGCCGCGCTTCTGCAGCTTGGTCACCACGTGCGAGAGCCGGGACAACGACGCGCTGCTGCGGGCAGCGAGTTCGCTCATGGGCAAGAACCTGCCTTCCGCCTCGGAGAGCATGGCCAGGACGGTGTAGTCGAAAAGCGAAAGCTTTCCCGCTGTGTGGAGCTTGGTGTCCAAGGCCGCAGGCAGGAGGGTATTGATGCTCACCAGGGCCAGCCAGGCTCGGCGTTCGTCGGCGTTGAGCCAGCGCGGTTCGGTCATTCCCTCATTCTACGAGAGCGGCCTGGTTGATCCTTCAAGTAGGTCCTGTGGCGGCCGGTAGGCTGGGGCCATGTATGTTGTCTCCCTGAGTTACCGGGTTCCGCAGGACATCGTGGACTTCCACAATGAGGGCCACATTTCCTGGCTGCAGAAGGCCTTTGATGACGGAGTCTTTATTGCCGCAGGCCGCAAGGTGCCGCGGACGGGCGGCCTGCTGCTCTCCCAGGCGGACCGCGCCACCCTCGATGCCTGCCTGAAGCAGGACCCGTTCTACACGAACGGCGTTGCGGACTTCGAAGTCATGGAGTTCCACGCCGCAAGGGTGGCGCCGGGCTACGAAATCCTCCTGGACAGCTAAATCTGCCGGACAGCTGAGGCCTAAGGCTCAGGCCGGGGACGCTAGTTGGCTTCACTGAAGTAGGACTTCGCCGCCAGCTTCTTCAGCCCGCCTTTCCGCGGCACCTTCACCGGTTCCGGCCACCGCGGGGTGAGCTCGTCCCCCAGGGTGACGCCGCGAAGTTTGCGGCCGAAGAGCGGCAGTACCCAGTCGTGGATCCAGCGCCGCTGCTGCCGCTCCCACTCCCGCAGGCTGGGCCGTAAGGGCGGTTCCCAGTCCTTGGGCGTGATCTTGTGGGGCACGCCCAGCCGGTCCAGCACCTGCCCTGCCAGGTATTTGTGCCCGGCCTTGGACATGTGGAGCCGGTCCGAGTCCCACATCCTCCGGTCATGGAAGGCATCGAGGGACCAGTAATCCACCAGGACTGCGCCATATTGTGCCGCAATCGCCCGAACCCGCTGGTTGTAGAAGGTGTTGCGCTTCTTCAGCGGTTCCAACAGCGCTGAGACCTTGACGTCGAAACCGGTAAAGAGCACCAAGGTAGCTCCGGTCTCCGCCAGCTGTGCCACGAAGTTTTCATAGTCGGCCATGAGGGCCACCATGTCCGTCTTCAGGTCCAGGATGTCATTGCCGCCCGCGTACAGCGTTACCAGGGCGGGCTTCATTGCCAGTGCCGGTTCCAGCTGCTCGTTGATGATCTGCCGGAGGCGTTTGCTCCGGATGGCCAGGTTCGCGTACCGCCAACCCGGCTGGGCCTTGGCCAGTTTCTCCGCAACCCGGTCTGCCCAGCCCCGGACCCCGTTGGGCAGCCGCTCATCCCGGTCCCCGACGCCCTCGGTAAACGAATCGCCCAAAGCAACGAATACCCGCCGGCCCTCCAGCTCCGGAAGCAAAGGATTAGCACCCATCCGACGAAAGTAACCGCCCAAAGAGACGCCAAGGTAAACGGACAGCAACAGGATGTGCAGAAGGGCGACAGCTGCCGGCAGGGTCCGCGAGCCGGGCCAGATCGGCCCGATCAGCAGCTACTTGGTCCTTGTCGCATTTTTGCGACCGATGGTCACGATCAGGTAACGTGGGCGGCTGGCCCCAATGCAGGGCCCCGGGCGCCCGATCACTGGACCCCGCTGCGCCCCTTCGGCGCCTGCTAGCTCTGGCCCCGCCAAAGGGGGCCCAAAGATGCTTTCCGCACTCGTCAACGTCTCAAGTGCATCAGTCGTTTCTTCCTGCCCTAAGCCCGGAGGTATCTTGTTCAAGAAAATAGCCATCGTTATGACCATGGGTGCTTTGTCCCTGACAGGATGCGGCCCGGCCCCTACGACCAACGGGGCGGCTGACCCATCCTCGGCCGACGGCGCGTCCGCGCCTGCCACTCCAGGCCCCACTGACACGGCCACAGCATCTCCGGCGGCCACGGCTTCGAGCAGCCAGACTCCAGCTGCGGAGGAGGCAACCGAGGCGACACCGGTCACTTCTGCGCCGGCGCCTGCCGCGGCACCCGCGCCTGCGGCTGCGGCCGCCCAGCCGGTCAGCCAGGCTCTCGCGACGACGGGTGACGGTGCGCAGGCAGCTACCGCCTTCGGTTGGGGCCCGGTCCTGACGGGCGACGAATTCTCCTACACCGGAGCACCGGACCGGACGAAATGGAGTGTCTATAACAGTGCAGGGCATGCAGGCAAAGGCCTGCGCAGCCCCCAGGCCTGGTCCGTTGCCAACGGCGTAGCCACCGTTAGCGGAGACGCAGCCGGCACCACTGGAGGCATGTCGGCAAAGTTCGCGGAGCAAAGGTATGGCCGTTGGGAAACGCGCATGAAAACCAATGCGCGGGACCCGAAATACCACCCGGTCCTGATCCTCAACAACAACAGTGCCCCGAACTGCGCCGAGATCGATTATGCCGAGGGCAGCTCAGTCACCTCCGTCATGAGGTTCTTCCTGCACTACGCCTGTGGTGGAGCGGATTTCCAGACCACAGCGGCGACGCCTGTCGATGGCACGCAGTGGCACAACTACGCGGTGGAGTGGACCCCGGACGGCATCAGCGGATACGTCGACGGAGTGAAGACCTTCACGGACACGAACCCGGCGCACCAGCCCTCTACCGTAATGAAGCAGACAGTGCAGCTGGATTGGTTCCCGGACGGCTCCGCCACCAAGCCATCGCAGATGCAGGTCGATTGGGTCCGCGTCTACAAGTAAGGAAGCCCTTTTCCGGCTGAGGCTACAGCTCGGCCTTGCCCTGGCGCCAGTAGCCCATGAACGCGACCTGTTTCCGGTCGATTCCGACGTCCCGGACCAGGTAGCGGCGCATGTCCTTGATGACTGCGGCTTCCCCGGCGATCCAGGCGTAGAAGGGCATGGCGCCGGCCGGTCTGTCGGGGTTCTTGCTCGCCTGGATGTCCGAAGTCTCCATCCGCGCGGGGGTCTCCCAGAGGATGTCCACATCCACGTTGACGTCTTCGGGCTCCGGGCCGGCGCCGCCGTCGGACGCTTTGATGCCAACCCAGCCGGGCTCAGGAACCGCCGAACGCACTGCCTGCTGGAGCAGCTCGCCGTGCGGGCGGGAGCGGCCGATCGAGGCGCCCCGGGCCAGCCAGGTGATTTCGATGTCGGCCGGCGAGGTCAGTTCGAGGAAGTCGCCGGCTTCGGGAACTTCCAGGAAGGCGTGCCCGGTCATGTATTCCGGCAGGCTTTCCAGGATGGCGGAGATGGCCGGGACGGCTGTTTCGTCGCCGGCCAGCAGGATGCGCTGCGCCAGTCCGGGGCGCCATTCGATGCCTGAGTAGGTCTCGGCGGTGACGCAGTGCGCGGCCCTGTTGTTGGGCCCGATGATGGTGATGGCGTCGCCCGGCTTCGCGTTGAGGGCCCAGTTGGCGGCCGGCCCGCCGTTGCCACAGTGGTCAAAGTGCATCACGAAGTCGACGTCGATTTCCGGATACACAGCGTCGAGGCGCGACTGCCGGACCGTGTAGGTCCGCATCGAGCCCCGGACGGCAGGATCCATGGCGAGCCATTCGCGGTACCAGCCGGAGGAGCTCATTTCGAACACCGGGAGGGGCAGCGGGCTGCCGTCCGCCGCGAGGGACGGGATCATGAGCTTGATCCGGAGGTCCAGGGTGTCGCCGTGGACGCCGAAATCCCGCAGCGAGTACCCGCCGAACGTGATCCTGCGGAAGTTGGGGCTCAATTCCTGGACCGATGTCACGGTGACTTCGAACGCCAGGGTCATGGGCTCGGTGTTCATCGTCTTTGCAGCGGCAGTTTCCCGGGTTTTCATGAAACGAGCTCCAGTTCGTTGGCGGGGACGTGGTGGCGGCCGATGGGAATGACCAGGGGTGTTCCGGAAAGGGGATCGGGGATAACGCGGGACTCGAGGCCAAAGACATTGCGGACCAGGCCCTCCGTGACCACCTCGGCGGGGGAACCGACGGCCACCACGGCCCCGCCCTTCATGGCGATAACGGTGTCCGCGTACCGGGCGGCCAGGTTCAGGTCATGCAGGACGATGGCCACGGTGGTGCCCCGCTGCCGGTTCAGGTCCGTCACGAGGTCCAGGACCTCCACCTGGTGCGCGAGGTCCAGGTAGGTGGTGGGCTCGTCCAGGAGCAGCACGTCGGTTTCCTGCGCTAAAGCCATGGCGATCCATACCCGCTGCCGCTGTCCGCCGGAGAGTTCGTCCACGTTCCGCCCGGCGAGGGCCAGCGTCTCGGTGGCTTCCAGTGCGCGCTGCACCGCAGCCTCATCCTGCGGGCTCCAGCTCCGGAAGAAGCCCTGGTGCGGATAGCGTCCGCGGCCCACCAGGTCCCTCACGGTGATGCCGTCCGGGGCTGTGGGGTGCTGCGGGAGGAGGCCCAGGGTGCGGGCCAGTTGACGGGCGGGCAGCGAGTGGATGTCTTTGCCGTCCAGGGCGACGGTGCCGGCCGCAGGTTTGAGGAGCCGGGACAGGCCTCGGAGGAGGGTGGACTTCCCGCAGGCGTTGGCACCCACGATCATGGTCACCTTGCCTTCCGGGATTTCGGCGTTGAGCCCGTCCACCACGCAGCGCTGGTCATATTTCAGCGTCAGGTCCTTGGCGTTGAGAACTGCCACGTCAGGCTTCCTTTCGGTTGGCCGTGACCAGGAGCCACAGCAGGAACGGGGCACCGAGCGCACCGGTGATGACGCCCACCGGCAGGACGGTGCCGTCCAGCAGCAGGGGTGCAAGGTTGGCGGCGAGGTAGTCCGCCGCGAGGACAATGAGGGCGCCCACCAGGGCCGACGCCGGGAGGCTGGCCTTGCCGGTGAAGCGCCGGGCGATGGGCCCGGCCAGGAAGGCGACGAACGAGACGGGCCCCGCAGCCGCCGTCGCCACTGCCGCGAGCGAGACAGCGATGGTGACCAGCGCGAGGCGGGTGGCACCCACGCGGATGCCCAGGCCGGCGGCGGCATCGGGGCCGAGCTCCAGGATGCGCAGCGGCCCGGCGATGGCTGCAACGGCGGGAATAAGGACGGCGAGGGCAAGGGCCAGCACCCCGGCCCGGTCCCAGCTGGCGGAGTTCAGGGAGCCGTTGAGCCAGACGAGGGCATCCGCTGCGGTGCGGATGTCTGCGCGGGTCATCAGGAAGCTCACCACGGCATGCAGCGCGGCGGCGATGCCCACACCCGCCAGGATGAGCCGGTTTCCGGCGGCATCACCGCGGCCGGTTCCGCCCATGGTGCCGCTGGAGATGGCGTAGATCAGCGCCGCGACGCCGAGCGCGCCGGCAAGCGCTGCCCCGGAAACCACGGCACCGGACGCACCGAAAATGACGATGGCGGCCACCGCGGCGGCGCTGGCGCCGTAGCTGATGCCGATGACGTCCGGGCTGGCCAGCGGGTTGCGCAGCATGGTCTGGAACAGGGCACCGGCCAGGCCGAACGCCAGGCCCACCATGGTGCCGAGGACCGCCCGCGGCAGCTTGTTCTCCATCACGATGAAGCTGGCGCCGGGGACCTTTTCCCCGCCTGTCAGGTGCCCGATGAGGATTTTGAAGAAGTCCGGGATGGTCACGGTGTAGCTGCCCAGCAGCACGGACACTGCGAACAGGATTACGACGGCGGCGGCGAGGACGGCGGTCCGGTTCACCCGCAGCCGTCCCCGGCGTTGCCCTGTCAGTCCTGGTCCCTTAAGGCCGGTTGTCGGAGCCGTATCTGACAGGTCGACGGGGGTTTTGGTGATGCTCACAGTCCGGCCCCCTTGCCGCGGCGAATCAGCCAGACGAAGACGGGCGCGCCGACGAGGGCGGTCATGATGCCGGCCGGGACTTCGCCGGGCAGGAGGACCACGCGGCCGATGATGTCGGCCCCCAGCAGCAGCGCCGGCGCAAGGACCAGGGAGAACGGCAGGATCCAGCGGTAGTCGGGGCCGGTGAGGAAGCGGACCGCATGCGGGATGACCAGGCCCACGAAGGCGACGGGTCCGGCAAGGGCAGTGGCGGAGCCGCACAGCAGCACGATGCCGAGGGCCGTGACGGCCCTTGCCGGTCCCACGCGCTGGCCGAGGCCGCGGGCAATGTCGTCGCCGAGGGCCAGGCTGTTGAGGATGCGGCCGGTCAGCAGCACAATGAGCGCCCCCGCGGCAAGGAATGGAAGTCCGGAGAGCACCGCGGACCAGTCGCGCCCGGCGATGCCGCCCACCTGCCAGAAGCGGAACCGGTCCAAAGTGTCCTGGCTGGAGACCAGGATGACGTTCATCAGCGAGTACAGGCCGGCATTCAATGCCGCGCCTGCCAGGGCGAGCTTCACCGGGGTGGCGCCGTCCCGGCCCAGGGAAGCAATGAGGTACACCACGACGGCGGCGGCTGCTGCCCCGACGAAGGCGAACCAGATGTAGCCGGAGAGGGATCCGACGCCGAAAACATAGATGCCGGTGACCACGGCCAGAGCCGCGCCGGCGTTAACACCCAAAATGCCCGGGTCCGCGAGCGGGTTGCGGGCCACGCCCTGCATGGCTGCGCCCGCAAGGCCCAGCGCACCGCCGGCCAGCAGGCCAAGGACGGTGCGGGGAATGCGGGCGTGGACCACGGCGTGGTCGCCGTTGGCGGGATCAAACGAGGTGAGCGCCTGCCACACGGTGGCGAGGGGAAGGCCCCGCGCGCCAATGGCCAGGGAGGCCCCGGCCAGCAGCGCCAGTACAACGACGGCGGCCAGCAGCCAGGCGGCGCGCGGCCCTCCAAACGTGCGGCCGGGGGCATGTACTGCAGGCCCCGTGCCCGGCACGAAGGTGCCGGGCACCGGCTCCTGGCGGGCCGCCGTCGTCGTACTGTCCGTCATTTATCTGTTCCTACCTGAGCGGTGCTTACTTCACAGCATCCGCTGCGGTGGCCAGCTGGGGCAGGAACGTATCCAGCGACCACGGCAGGCTCAGCGGGGAGGAAGCGGAGATGGACAGCGTCAGTGTGTTGTCCGAATCAGCAACCAGGGCGCCGTTCTTGATGGCCGGGATCTGGCTCAGCAGGGGATCTGACTTGATGGAGTCAGCGGTGGCTGCATCCGGCACCCAGGTCACGAAGATGTCCGATTCGAGCTCATTGGCCTTTTCAGCCGACCAGGGGAGGAAGAACTCCTTGGAACCCTTGGACTTCTCCTCAACGATCGGGGCCAGCTTCATGCCGATCCCGCTGAGGAAGCGCGGGCGGTTGTCCATGGCGGTGTAGACGTTGACGCCGTCGCCCTTGGCCGGCTCGAGGTTGCCGTAGATGAAGCTCTTGCCGGCCAGCTGCGGGTACTCGGCAACCTTGTCCTTGATGGCGGCCTCGGTGTCGGAAATCAGCTTGGTTGCCTCGGCGTCCTTGCCAAGTGCCTTGCCGATGATGGAGGTGGAGTCCTGCCAGGAAGTTCCGTATGCGAGTTCCGGATGGGCCACAACCGGGGCGATCTCGCTCAGTTTCTTGTAGTCCTCCTCGGTGAGGCCGGAGTAGGCGGCCAGGATGACGTCCGGGGTGAGCTTGGCGATCTCGGTGAAGTTGATGCCGTCCGCCTCGGAGTACTGGACCGGGGCCTTGTCCGAGCCGAAGCCGGCGCCAAGCTCCTCCAGGGCTGCGTCCTTCCAGGGCGTGGAGCCCTGCTCGTTGCCGCCCCATTCGTTCTTGGGAACGCCCACCGGGACAACGCCCAGGGCAATGGCTACATCGTCATTGACCCAGGAAACGGTGGCTACCCGGGTGGGCTGCTTCTCGATGGTGGTCTTGCCGTACACGTGCTCGATGGTGACGGGGAACTGCGCACTGCTGGAGCTGGATGCCCCGGCGTCCGGGGTGGAGGACGCGGGGCCTGTTGAGCAGGCGGAGAGGGTAAGTGCCGCTGCGGCCAGGACAGCGGTGGCCTTGCCGGCTGACTTGAACAGCGTGCGGCGGGTGGTGCCGGGCCCGGAGAAGAGGGGGGAAGTCACAGAACTCCTTAAGTGAATGAAGCGAACTTAAGTAAGGCTAACCTACCCTTTTCGCCATTACGCAAGGTTTCTGTAACTTATTCCCCTTCGTGACGAAGCACACACCCCCGCCGACGCTCTCTCACTTAATGCAGGAAGAACCCAAACCCTCTATCACCGGGTGATGGAGGGTTTGGGGAAAAGGCACATTAAGTGAGAGAGCGTGCCGTCAGCGCAGGACGATGTCCACCGGGTTCGCTTCGGAGCGCCAGGCGCCTTCTTCGCCCGGCCGCGGTTTGATGACAGGCGCCGTGAGCACGCCGGAGCGGTTGGTGCGCTTGTCGCGGAGGATTTCGGTGACGGAACCGAGGTGCCGGGAGAGGTCGATGACGTTCTCCGGCGCAGCCAGCAGCAGCTGGAACCCGAACTCGTGCAGCGCCTTGATCCCGGCGCCCGCAAACTCCTCGGACGCCAGCACGAATGCCTCGTCCATCATCACGGTGCCGTAGGTGGTGAAACCCTGCTCGGCGATGCCCAGCTGGTAGCTCAGGGCCGCGGCCATGATGAAGGCCGTGAAACGCTGCCGTTCACCGCCGGACATGGATCCGGTGTCCGCGTGCATGAAGACCTCGGACTTTTTGGCGCCGCCCTTTTTGCCCGACGCCGGCCCTGCAACCTCGCGGTGTTCCTTGCACTGGATGAACAGGTGGCCGCGCACGTCCAGCACCTCGGCCCGCCAGCGCCTGTCCTCGGGCGCGTGTGAGCCCAGCCGCTTCACCAGGGTTTCCAGGGACTTGTAGCGGGCGGTGAGCTCGGCGTCGTCGTCCCTCTCCTGGCCCTGGCCCTCCGCCTTGGAGGCGTCCGCGCGGGCGGGCCGGGTGTGGCGCGCCCGGAGCGCGCTCTGGATGGCGTCCTTGAACTGTTTGGCAGTGGGCGGCAGCGTCTGCTTGATGTCCAGCTCCAGGAAGCTGCCCTCGTGGAAGTTGACCTGCGAGAGGATGCCGTTCAGCGGAAGGATGCGGCTGCTGATGGAGCGGCGTTCCTCGTCCAGCAGGTGCAGGAGGGTGCTGAAGGATTCGTGCGTGCGCTGGTTGAAGAACTGCCGGAATTCCGCCTCCTGGGCGGGCAGCCCGTCGCTCACGATCGCGTGGTAGCGGGTCTCGAACTCACCCGCGGCGCCAATGGAGGTGCCATGGTCCGCGGAGATGGCGCTCCCCCACTCCCGGACGAACCCCTCGAAAATCCTCGTGAGCCGCTCGGCCGTCGCCTGCCCGCGCGACTCCGCTGCGTGCAGTTCCCCCAGCAGTCCGGTCCGCACCCGGTTGGCCAGGTTGTCCAGCTCGTGCATCTCAGTAACGTCGCCGAAGCCGGCAAAGTACGGTTCCAGCGCGCTGACGGTAGCGTCCGACGGCGGCGCCTGGGCCAGGCGGTTGCGTGCGGCTTCCAGCAGTGAATCCGCCGCGGTCAGCTGCCGGTCCAGCGACTTGTATTCGCTTTGCAGGACGGCGGCGGCCTCGGTGCTGGACTGGTGCTTCTGCCGCACTTCTTCGATGGCCGCGCGGAGGGGCTCGAGGTCCGCCTGGGCGGCCAGCGCATCCTTGAGGCGCTGTTCGATCCGGGCAAGCTCCTCGGCAGCAACCTCCGCCGAAACCTGTTCCCACGAACGGTGGTCCTCCGCGATCCGGCGCAGGGCCTCCAGCTGCCGGCTCATGCCCTGGTGCGAGTCTTCCCGGCTTTGCGCCAGCTCAGCCGCCTTGGCAACCTCCTGCCGCAGGTCCTCCACCTGGCCGGCCACGAGTTCCAGCTTGGCGGCATTGTCGAACCCGAGGACGTAGTCCTGCCGGCTGGTGAAGCGGTCGTCCTTTTCCACCGTGTGGCGGTTGCGCTTCACCACGCCGCCCAGGCTGAGGCCACGGTCCAGCCCGGCGAGCTCGTCCGGATCCTCTACGCAGGGATAGGCGAAATCCAGCGCGATCCGCTCACGAATCCAGGAACCTGCCTCGGCCGCGACGCCCGTGGTGAGGATGTCCAGCTTGGTGAGCAGGTCGCCGTCGTGGACGTCCTCCAGCGCCAGCGCACCGCCGGAGAGCGGCTTGGACACGTCAACTGCGCGCAATGCCCCGCGCACGTTGTGGTCGTTGAGGTAGCGGGTCACGGCAGCGAAGTGGGCACCGGGCACCAGGAGCGTGGTGGCGAGGTTGCGGAGCGCGCGCTCGGCGGCGGGGCGCCATTTTTCCTCCCCCTCGGCAAGGTCCATCAGCTCGCCGGCGAACGGCATCCGGTCCTCGGGTATGCCGGTGGCGGCAGCGATCGCTGCGCGGTTTTCAATGCTCGACGGCGGCAGCAGCGACTTGCGCGTCTTCAGCGAGACGAGCTCCTGCTCGGCTGCGGCCAGCTCCCGCTTCTTCGTGGCGTGCGCGTCGAACGCTTCGAAGCGCAGCTCCTGCAGGGCCTGGGAATCGTCCTTGAGCTCTGCCGACCTAGCGGCCGCCTGCTCATGCGCCTGTTCCCAGCCGCCGGAGGTCCACTCCAGCTGCAGGCCGGCGTCGGCCAATGCCTGGCGCGCCGCCTCCTCCACCTGCTCGCGGAGCTTCAGGCCCACGCGCGCGTTCTCCAGCGACTGCTCAATGGCGGAAATCGCGTTGCCGCCCTGGTTGTTGTAGTCCGCCTCCAGCTGGCGCAGCTCCTTGGCCAGCCCGTCCCGGACCGTTCGTTCGGCGCCGAGCTCCTTGGCCTTCGCCTGGGCCAGCTCCTTGAAGCGGAGCAGCGTTTTTTCGTGGACCGTGACGGCCAGCTGCTGCTTGTAGGCCTCGAATTCTTCGCCTGCCAGGTCCCGCAGCCGGTTCGCGTCCAGCAGCGCCTGTGCATACTCCTTGTTGAGCCCGGGAACCGGGGCGAGCTGGTCCCGCTGCTGCCGGACGTCCTCCAGCCGCTGCCGGATGGACATCAGGTTGCTGAATTCCTCCACGACGTCGTCCGCTGCCGCGAGCGTGGCCGGGGCGTCCAGGACCTGGTCGCGGAAGAACGTGTTGACGCTGCCGCCCAGGCCCTTGCCGGCCTGGATCACGCGCAGGAGCGGAAGGGCCTGGTCCGAGTTGATGCCGAGCAGCCGGCGGAACCGTTCCGCAAACGCCTTGTGGACATCGAAAACCTGGGCGTCCGGGAAGATCGCCTCCAGGGCAGCCTTGGTGAACCGTTTGTCCGCGATGCCCTCCAGCGCCTCCAGGTCCAGCGGCTGGTGGTCGACCAGGTAGAACCGTCCCACGCTGGACTCCGTGCCGTTCTTGGGCAGGTCGAACAGCGCAGACACGGTAACCCGCGTGCCGGCGGCGTTGTCGAACGTCAGGGCGACGGCGGACCAGGTGGCACCGGGCCGCTGGAAGGCACTCGCCGAGCCCTCGCCGACGGCCTTGTCGCCCACCTTGCCGCGCATGTACGTAAACGTGGTCCGCTTGTCCTCCACGGCACCGCCGGACCGCTGGGCGGCGGCCTCGTTGGACCTCGGCCGGGCGTCGAAAACCCGCAGCATGGCATCAAACAGCGTCGACTTGCCTACACCTGAGTTGCCGGTCAGCAGCGTGCCGTTCCGGTCCACGTGCATCGTGTGCGCCCCGTGGAACGTGCCCCAGTTGACCACCTGCACCAGGGCAAGGCGCATCTGGCCGGGGTTCGTCAGCTCGCCCATCGGCAGCATGCTCGCGATGCTCACCGGGCATCCTCCACTTCGGTTGCGTCCCCGGTCCCGGCGGGGTCAGCCGCCGGATCCGAGTCCAGCTCTATTAATGCCTCGGTGCCCGCGGGATCTGTGGTCGCCGCCACCAAGGCTTCTATTTGGGCCGGGATGTCGCCGATGTTCTCGAAGGGGAGGGCCAGGGGCAGGGCGTTGGAGATGGTGTAGACGTCCTCCAGGCCCGTGGGCAGGAGTAGCTGGCGGGCGAGGAGCTTGGTGATGGCCCTGTTCACCACGTCCGAATCCCGGAGCGCGTCCTGCTGGCCCGCGGGCTGGTAGTGCGCCACGAGGTCGGCGATCTCCTCGCGCGTGATGGTGGGGTCCGTCTGCGCGGTGACATGCCGGTCCAGCAGCAGGCGCAGGCGGAGAAGCACAATGGTCTCCACCCGGCTGAGCGCACGCTGCTGCCGGAGGATGCTGGAGCGGGCGCTGCCCCCGATCGCGTCCGGGTCCACCGGCCGCAGGACGGCGATCTTCCGTTCGTGGTCCAGTTCCATGGTGAGGAACAGCTCCGACAACCGGCTGCGCAGGATCACCTGATTGTCCAGGAGGACGGTCCAGAGCTTCTCGTCCCGGCCGCCGTCGATATACGGACCCTTGAGGAGCTTCACCAGTGCCTGCCGCACCTTCATGGGGAGAACGCCAGTATCACCCGGGAAGAGGGCCGCACCGTCGACGAACGTATCGCGCGGGGTGACGGCGAAAGGCCGCTCCGCACCGGACGCCGCCCCTTCGCCGCGCTCTGCCTCCGGGGCCGCCGTCGTGGTCATTTCTTCAGTCATCGTGAATCCTTTGGAAGCGTGACCAGCGGCAGGTAGGCCCTGCGTGAGGTTCCGTCTATCTGTTCGAAGTCCAGGGCGTCGAGGGCTTCCTTGTCGAAGCCCGCTCCGGCGTGGAGGGCGTGGGAGAGGAGCGCCCGGATGGTGTTGATGTGCTGCTCTTCCGGGGGCAGCTGCTGCCAGGCTTCGGAAAGCGTGGCGGCGCCAGCGATGGCCGCGCGCACCACCTCGGGCTTGGCCTTGCCGGTCCTCGGCGAGCGCACGCGGTCGGCATCGCTGAAGGCGATGGGGTCCGCAAGTTTGGGCGGAGCGGCGAACTCGTCAGGGTCGAAGAGCTTGACCATGGACAGCGACTCGAACCCGGCGTTGAAGAGGACAGGACCGCGGACCAGGCCCGGGCGTTCCCGTTCGTACGGAAGGGACCGGATGGCCTGCTCGGCTTCCCGGAGGACCTGGCGGAGCCGGACCGACTGTCGGAAGTCGTCGCTTTGCACGTACGTGTTGAGGCTTTCGCTCAGCTTGCCGTAGATCCGCTGGATCTGGCTGTGCTGCTGGCGAAGCTCGGCCACCAGGTTCTTCAGCGTTTCCCGGTCCTCGGGCGAGAGGTCGTCGGCGAATTGCCGGCTGAGGACCTCGCCGATCGCGGACCGGAACCTCAGCTGCTGCTGCGGGTCCTCGAGGAACGCGGTGAAGGAACGGAAGGTCCTGCCCTCGGGGCTCTGGCGGAGGCGCTTGTCCGCTTCCAGGACCTGGGCCATGGTGGCGCCCTTGGTGAGCGACTCCTCGATGATCTGGTTGCGCAGCCCGCCCACCAGTTCCTCGATCCGGTCACGCATCTTTTTGTAGTCGGCCGGCAGGCTCGCGGCGAGGTCCAGGATGTTGCCCGCGGCTTCCACCGCCTGGTCGTCGTCCAGCAGGCCGTCGAACTCGCCGGAGCTGATGTCCTGGATCAGCTGCTGGCGTTCTTCAATCTCCTCTTCCAGCGACTCGAGGCGGGCGCTCTGGTCCGGGTTGGTTTCGTTGGCGAGCTTCTCGACGTCGCCCAGCAGCGTGCCGAGGCGCGACCCGTTGAGGGTGGAGCGTTCGCTGGAGAGGCTGTCCAGGAAGGCGAGCACACGGGCGGCCGGTTCCGTTACCTCGTAAACGATCTGGCCGGACTGGTTCCGCCGCGTCAGGAACTGCCGGCGCGTCCACTCGTCGCCAAAGGACTTTCCGTTGGCGCCGCCGCCCAGCCCGGGATCCTGCCTGCGCAGCTCCTCAAGGAAGGAGTCGACGTCGGCGTGGAACTCCTCGAGCGGAAGCTGGGGGCGGGTGCGGGTGAAGGATGCCTGCAGCACCGCGATCACCCAGGGCGCCGAGCGCGTCAAGGCCCAGGCAGGTCCTTTGGTCAGGAGTTCGAGGTCCCGGAGCCGGGCGCTGATGGCGTCAGCGGATGACCTGGCGGAGCGGGGCACACACTCTCCTTGGGCTGTTTGCGGGGGCGGGGCGGCGGCTTGGATCGAAAACTGCCAACTACAAGGTTAACGCAGGCGCCGCGACCGCTTCGTGACCTACCCGGCCGTAGTGTTTCGATCCCATACCAACAGCTACTTCCGGCCCGGCGGCTATGGCTGGCCGGAGAGGTCCCACCCTACGCTTCTGCTACTGATCTCAACCAAAGCAACGTCGCAGCAGGGGGACTCAATGCACTTCGATCTCAGTTCAGTTGAAACCGCCACCTTGGTCTTCGCGGGCACCCTGGTGTTCGCGGTGGTCCTGGCAGCATTCGTCCTGGCAGCAGGACTGGTTGCCCTGGTGCTGCTGGGGATCGGAAAGCTGGGCTGGACCGTGGTTTCCACCATCCTCCTGGCCGTGGTCCACGGCATCAACGCAGGCTGGGACAGGCTGGTGCACCACGCGGCGACGGTGGATGTTTCCGGGGATTTCCAGGCCCAGCACTCCCCTAGCACCGGAACCTACCCGCGGGTAATCTTGAGGGACAGCTGAAGGGTTCTCCAACCCGGCGGATCCATGGCTACACCCGGCCATTCCGGCCAAGGAGATAACCCATGAGCTCCGCCACTGACAGCACCTCCGCAACAAGCCCCGCCACCGGCCTCCCCGTTTCCACCGCAACGGCAACGGACGCGCACCCCGGGGAGACCCCCGTTCCCGCCGGAAAACTAGGTGCCGGCGCCACAGCCCAGGACGCCCGCGCCGTGGCAGAGGCCGCCCGGGAAACCGGCTGGGAGCGCCCAAGCTTCGCGAAGGGACTCTACCTGGGCAGCTTCGACCTCGGGCTGGTCCACCCTTGGCCCACCCCCGATCCTGCCTCCGTGGAGCGGGGCGAAGCATTCATGGAGCGCCTGACCGGGTTCGCCCGCACCATGGACGGCCGGGTGATCGAGCGCGAGGCCAAGATCCCGGACGAGTACACCCGGGGCCTGGCGGACCTCGGTGTTTTCGGGATGAAGATCCCGGAGGAATACGGCGGCCTGGGGCTCTCCCTGGTTTACTACGGCCGTGCCCTGGCGCTCCTGGGCAGCGTCCATCCAAGCCTCGGCGCCCTCCTCTCGGCCCACCAGTCCATCGGAGTGCCGGAACCGGTCAAGGTTTTCGGAACCCCTGGGCAAAAGCGCGAGTACCTGCCCCGCTGCGCCGCCGGGGCCATCACCGCCTTCCTGCTGACGGAACCGGATGTGGGCAGCGATCCCGCCCGGCTGGGCAGCACGGCGACGCCAACGGACGACGGCGAGGCGTACCTCCTGGACGGCGTCAAGCTGTGGACCACCAACGGGGTGGTTGCGGAACTGGTGGTGGTGATGGCCGTGGTCCCTGCCCACACGGACGCGGACGGCACCGTGCACAAGGGCGGCATCAGCGCGTTCGTGGTGGAGATGGACTCGCCGGGCATCACCGTGGAGAACCGGAATGCGTTCATGGGCCTGCGCGGGATTGAGAACGGCGTCACCCGGTTCCACCAGGTCCGCGTGCCGGCTGCCAACCGGCTGGGGCGCGAAGGCCAGGGCCTGAAGATCGCGCTGACCACGCTCAATACCGGGCGCCTCGCGCTGCCGGCGCTATGCGTCGCCTCCGGCCGGTGGAGCCTGAAGATTGCCCGGGAATGGTCCAACGCCCGCACCCAATGGGGCAGGCCGGTGGGCGAGCACGAGGCCGTGGGCAAGAAGATCGCCTTCATCGCGGCCTCCGCCTTCGCCCTGGATGCGGTGTTCGAACTCTCGGCCGAACTTGCGGACGCCGGCCAAAAGGACGTGCGGATTGAAGCCGCCCTGGCCAAGCTCTGGGCCACTGAAATCAGCTGCCGGATTGCCGACGAACTGGTGCAGATCCGCGGCGGCCGTGGCTTTGAGACCGCCGATTCCCTGGCTGCGCGCGGCGAGCGCGCCGTCCCGGCCGAGCAGCAGCTGAGGGACCTGAGGATCAACCGGATTTTCGAGGGTTCCTCGGAGATCATGCGGCTGCTGATCGCCCGGGAAGCGGTGGACGCCCACCTGGCCGCCGCGGGCGAGCTGGCATCCCTGGACGCAAGCCTGTCCGATAAGGCGAAGGCCGCCGTCGGCGCTTCCGGCTTCTACGCCAAGTGGCTCCCCAAGCTGGTGGCCGGAGCCGGCATGGACCCGCGTTCGTACAGCGACTTCGGCCGGCTGGCCAAGCAGCTGCGGTTCGTGGAGCGCTCGTCCCGGCGCCTTGCACGGCAGACGTTCTACGCCATGGGCCGCTGGCAGGCCAGGCTCGAAAGGAAGCAGGCGTTCCTGGGCAGGGTGGTGGACATCGGCGCCGAGCTGTTCGCCATGACGGCCTGCTGTGCCAGGGCGGAGATGCTGCTCCACACCGCTCCCGAAAAGGCCGCCAGCGCCTACGAGCTCGCTGAGGCGTACTGTGAGCAGGCCAGGGTGCGCGTGGACGAGTACTTCGACCAGCTGTGGCGTAACACGGACGACGGCGACCATGCCCTCACGCGGAAGGTCCTCGCCGGAGATTACACCTGGCTGGAGGAAGGCGTGCTGGACCAGTCTGAAGGAACGGGTCCGTGGATTGCCGACGCCTCTCCCGGCCCCTCCCAAAAGGACAACCTGCACCGCAGATACCGGTAGAACTGCAGGTCACAAAATAGTAAGCATCCTTGCTATCCCTCCGGGCCGATGGTTGAGTTGATCCATGAGCAGCTCAACAGACCCAGACAACCTGCCCCCGAGGCGAGCCCGGGAGGACGCTGACCGGAACCGAAGCCATCGCGGCGATACCGCCGGCGGCGAACCCACGCGCGCCTACCAACAGGTGCCGGCAAGCGATGCAGCCCCCACCTCCGCGTACGACCGCGTGCCCGCGGAACACACAGGACCGGCCGGCGCCCATGCGGAGCGGGACTACGTCCCCACGTCCTCCGCGCCGGCTGTTGATCCGAACCTCACTGACCGGCAGACCGCCGTCGCGCGGGAAAAGGAACGGTTCGGCGGCATCAAGGTGGGCTCCGCGTTCTTCGGCTGGCTCACGGCCACCGGCATGGCCGTCCTGCTGACAGCCCTTGTGGCGGCGGCCGGAACCGCTGTTGGCCTGGCCACCAACACGGATGTCAACGAGGCAGTCAACCAGGCTGCCCGGAACCAGGGCACGGTGGGGCTGGTGGGCATCATTGTCCTGCTGGTCATCCTGTTCCTGTCCTACTACTGCGGCGGCTACGTGGCAGGGCGAATGGCGCGCTTCAACGGCGCCAAGCAGGGCGTCATGGTGTGGATCTGGGCGCTGATCGTGGCAGTACTCGTTTCCATCCTTGGCCTCGTGTTCGGACAGCAGTTCAACGTCCTGGCCAACCTGAACAGCTTCCCGCGCATCCCCGTCAATGAAGGCCAGTTGACCACCACCAGCATCATTGCCGCCGTGGTGGTTGCCTTGGTGGCCCTGGTAGGTGCAGTACTGGGCGGACTCGCGGGCATGCACTTCCACCGGAAGGTGGACCGCGCCGGCTTCACGCCGGACAGCGACTACGACGACGAGTAGTCAGGCCAGCATCTTCCCGTCCAGATAGAGCCACCGCCGATGTTCCCGGATGAACCTGCTGTTCTCATGCAGGACCCCGCGTTCGCCGCCGTGCCGATAGTAGGCCTTGAACTCCACGGTCCCTTCGGTATCCAGCGGCCCGCCCCGGGACGTGGAAAGGATATCCAGGCGCCGCCACTCCATCCCCGGGTCCAGTACCAGCTCCGCCGGCGCTGTCCGGGGATGCCAGGTGCGCCGGAGGTAGTCACCGTCAAGGAGCACGAACGCGCTGTACCGGGAGCGCATCAACTGCTCCGCGGTGGCGGCCTCCGCCGCGCCCCGGTGGAACCGCCCGCAACACTGTCCGTACGGCTCTCCGGACAGGCACATGCAGTTTTCGTGGTCCCTGGACTCGGTCATCCAACCGATGCTGTCACATGGGTAACAGCTTTGCTACAACCAGGGAAGCAGCCGGGCACCCGGCGGCACGGCCCCGCAAAAATCCGTAAGGTGGAGAAGGAGCCGGCGCGCAGGCAGAGTGGTGCCGCCCCCGGCCCCGCTGCAGGCAGAGAGGAGAGATGACGTGGAAAATCCGGATACGCTCATCCTCAACCTGACTTTTTTGGGCACCGTGGGAGTCGCCTTCCTGATGTTCCTGGTCCTCTTCCTGCTGGGGGTCATCACCTTGGTCCTGGCAGGACTAGGCCGGCTCGCCGCCGTTTTGCTGTTGGCCCTGTTCGGCAGGGGCACCGGAAACGAATCACTCCCGCTGGTGCGCTTGACCGGGCCTGCCGGTAGCCGGCCGGGCACGGCCGACGACGGTGCCGGCGCGGCATCCGCAGCGCGCCGGCCACGCGCCGGACTGCTCGTACGGGCCTTCCGCCGCCGGCCGGGGAAGGCGCCCCGTGGTTGGCGCACCGCGCTGAAACCCGCCCACGTAAAGTCGTCGCTGCGCACCGCCGTCGAACACCACCCTGCGCTGGCTGCCGCCCGCCGCGAACCGCCCGTCCTGACGGAGGACTGGGCCGCCGCCGTCGCGGATGCGGACGCCCGCGCAAAGGCGAGGGCGCGTGCAGCAAAGCCGCAAATAAAACTCTCGGTGCGCGATCTTCCTGATCCAAGAGTGCCGGCTGAAAAGGTGGCGGAAGTGGCGCCGCTGGTGGAGTCCGCGCTTGATAACAGCCGCCCTTCCCACGAGCTGCCGCGGTCCTTCAAGAAGCCGCAGGCCCCCCGCCCCCTGGCTCCGCTGGACACCGGCTCGCTGCTGTCCCTGTCCGGTCCGGCGCACATCAGCAAGGCGGCGGCGGAAACAGGCAAGGGTCCAGGAACGGGCTCCGCTTCAAAGGGTAGACAGCCCTTACCCTGAGCAACCATCTGGGCTAGCGTGAAACCCATGGAATTCAGATACCTCGGAAACAGCGGATTCAAAGTCTCGGAAATCACGTTCGGCAACTGGCTCACGCACGGCTCGCAGGTTGAAAACGACGTCGCCTCGGAGTGTGTGCGCGCCGCCCTTGACGCCGGCATCAGCACGTTCGACACCGCCGACGTCTATGCCAATACGGCTGCGGAAACCGTACTGGGCGAAGCCCTGAAGGGCGAGCGCCGCGAATCCCTCGAGATCTTCACCAAGGTTTACGGCCCCACCGGCCCCAAGGGCAAGAATGACCTTGGCCTGTCCCGGAAGCACATCATGGAGTCCATCAACGGCTCCCTCCGGCGGCTTCAGACGGACTACGTGGACCTCTACCAGGCCCACCGCTACGACTTCGAAACCCCGCTTGAAGAGACCATGCAGGCGTTCGCGGACATCGTCCGGCAGGGCAAGGCCCTGTATATCGGCGTCAGCGAGTGGACCGCGGAGCAGCTGCGTGAAGGCCACGCCCTGTCCAGGGAACTCGGCTTCCAGCTGATCTCCAACCAGCCGCAGTATTCCATGCTGTGGCGGGTCATCGAGGCGGAGGTTGTGCCGGCGTCGGAGGAGCTGGGCGTGTCCCAGATAGTCTGGTCGCCCATGGCCCAGGGCGTCCTCAGCGGCAAATACCTTCCCGGCCGGCCCGCCCCCGAAGGCAGCCGCGCCACGGACGAGAAGGGCGGAGCCAAGATGATCGAGCGCTGGATGCGCGACGACGTCCTGGCCGGTGTCCAGGAGCTCAAGCCCATTGCCGAGGAAGCCGGGCTGTCCATGCCGCAGCTGGCGGTGGCCTGGGTGCTGCAGAACCCGAACGTTGCCTCAGCCATCGTGGGCGCCTCCCGCCCCGAGCAGATCGCGGACAGCGTGGGCGCTGCAGGCGTGAAGCTTGAACCGGAGGTCCTGAAGAAGATCGATGACGCCATCGGTTCGCTGGCCGAGCGCGATCCCGCCCAGACCAAGTCCCCGGCCAAACGGGAAGCATAGGCGGCCGGTGGCTTCCGAACTCCCGGACTTAGCCGTCACGGGTTCCACCGGCGGGTTGGGCGGAATGGTGGCGCGGCAGCTTGCCGGGCTGGGTTCCGCCCAGCGCCTGCTGGTCCGCGATGCCGCCCGCGCCCCTGAACTGGACGCCGCCACGGCTGACGTGTGCAGCTATGAGGATTCGGCAGCCGCCCGGCGCGCCCTCGAGGGAGTGAAAGTCCTGTTCATGGTGTCCGCTGCGGAAACCGGGGACCGGGTGCAGCAGCATCGCGGCTTCGTGGATGCGGCTGCCGCCGCCGGCGTGGAGCATGTGGTGTACACGTCCTTTTATGGCGCGGCGCCGGATGCCGCCTTCACGCTGGCCCGGGACCATTACGCCACTGAGGAGCACATCAGGGCGTCCGGTTTGGAGTTCACGTTCCTGCGGGACAACCTCTACCTTGATTTCCTGCCGCTGCTGGCCGGGGAGGACGGCGTGATCCGCGGTCCGGCCGGCAACGGGGTCTTCTCCGGGGTTGCCCGCGAGGACGTTGCCCGCTGCGCCGTTGCCGTGCTGCGCGACCCCGCCATCCACAAGGGGACCACCTACAACCTGACCGGCCCGGAGGAACTGACGTTGGCACAGGCCGCCGGGATCATTACCGAACAAACCGGGCGGACCATCACCTACCATCCGGAGACTGTGGAGGAGGCGCACGCATCCCGGGCGTCCTACGGCGCCCCGCCTTGGCAGGTGGACGCATGGGTGAGCACGTATACAGCCATTGCCGCCGGGGAGATGGCAGGGATTTCGCCCGATGTCCATGGCCTCACCGGGCAGGACCCGATCAGCCTGGCCGGGTTCCTGGCGCGTCCGCAGCTCTAGCCCCTGCGCTCCCGGGCGGCGCCTCTCCGTTGACGGGCGGGCGGGGCGGGCGTAGACCTGAGGCAAGGGCGCTTCCAGCCCGCCGAGCAGAATCCCAGGCAAAAGAGTCGCAGCGCCATGAAACAGACCTACACGAACCAGCAGTCTTCCGGTCCGGCCACAGCGGCGGGGCGTCCGGCGCCGCCCGCGGCCGCGCCCACCACCGGCCCGCTCACCCGGGAGGAGCTCCAGCTGGGTGCGCGCAACCACTCCATGCCGCTGGAGGCGCTCCGCCGGGACATCACTCCGCCCGGGCTCCACTACGTGCTGACGCATTTCGATATCCCTGACGTCGATGCCTCCTCGTGGCACCTCCGGATCGGCGGCGCGGTTGAGATGGCCCTGGAACTGAGCATGGCGGCCCTGCGCAGGGACCCGGCCATCACGGTGCCGGTCACCTTGGAATGCGCGGGGAACGGGCGCTCCCTCCTGAATCCGCGGCCGCTTAGCCAGCCGTGGATCATGGAGGGCGTCGGCACCGCGCACTGGACCGGGGTTCCGCTCGCCTATCTCCTGGGCAAGGCGGGAGTCCTGCCGCACGCTGTGGAGGTGGTGTTCACAGGATCGGACCAGGGTGTCCAGGGCGGCGTCCCCCAGCGCTACGCGCGGAGCCTGCCCATCCATGAAGCGATGCGTCCCGACGTCGTCCTTGCCTACAGAATGAACGGCAGCGAACTGCCGCCGCAGCACGGATATCCGCTCCGGCTGGTGGTGCCCGGCTGGTACGGCATGGCCAGCGTGAAGTGGCTGGAATCCGTTGAGGTGGTCACGGCCCCCTTCCGGGGCTACCAGCAGGAGGTTGCGTACCGCTACCAGGATTCAGCGGACGACGCCGGCACTCCCGTTTCGCGGATCAGGGTGCGTTCGCTGATGGTTCCGCCGGGCATCCCGGACTTCTTCACCCGCAAGCGGCTCCTGAAGCCCGGGCCGGTGCTCCTGCAGGGCAGGGCCTGGTCCGGGAAGGGCGCGGTCACCGGCGTGGAGGTCGGCATCGACGGCACCTGGCAGCCCGCGCACCTGGAGAAGCCCGCCGGCGGATACGCGTGGCGGAAGTGGACCATGCCGTGGGTGGCGGACCCGGGCGTGCACGAGCTTTCCTGCCGCGCAACGGATGAAACCGGCGCAACCCAGCCCTTGGAGCAGAACTGGAACTACCAGGGGCTGGGCAACAACGTAGTGCAGCGGGTGAGCGTGACCGTGGAGTAACCGTTTGGCCGGCCTGGCCTCTGCGCCATGGAGCCGCGGCTATACTCGGTGCCAGCCATGACCAGCCTTCCTTCCTCCCCTGCCAGTGTCCGCATTGATGCGTGGCTGTGGGCCATCCGCGCCTACAAGACCCGCTCTGCCGCCACCGCCGCCTGCCGCGCCGGCCATGTCCGCCTGAACGGCAGCCCGGCCAAGGCGTCCGCGACGCTGGTCACGGGCGACACCGTGACGGTGCGGATGCCCGGCTACGACCGCATCCTTGAAGTGCGCCGGCTGATTGCCAAGCGTGTTGGTGCCGAGGCGGCCTCCCACTGTTTCACCGACCACACGCCGCCGCGACCGGTTGCCCCGGCACTTGGCCTGCCACAGCGCGACCGGGGTGCGGGCAGGCCCACAAAGAAGGACCGCCGTGAGATGGAACGGCTCCGCGGTTCCGCATGAGCGACCTTGTCCTGGAGAACGTGCGGATACCGGGGGACGATGCTCCCGTCAGCGTGCATATCAGCCGCGGCCGCGTGAGTCGGATCGGGGCTGCTGCGGAATTCCCCTCCGCCGCCCCCGTGATTGATGCGGAAGGCCGCCACCTGATTCCGGGGCTGTGGGATGAGCACGTCCACATGACCCAGTGGGCGCTGCACGCCAACCGTATTGACCTCTCGGCTGCCGGAACCGCCCGGGAAGCTGCCGCCGTCGTCCGTTCCTTCTTGCCCGGAGCCGACCCGTCGGTGACCGCCGTCGGCGTCGGCTTCCGGGACGCGCTGTGGCCGGACGCGCCTTCCCTGGCTCTGCTGGATTCCGCCACCGGCAGCCGGCCGACGGCGCTGGTCAGCCACGACCTGCACAGCGTATGGCTCAACTCGGCCGCGGCCAGCCGGTATGGAGTGCGGGTTGAGGCTTCTGGTTTGCTGCGCGAGGAGCCTGCCTTTGCCCTGACCCGGGAACTGGGGCGGCTGCCGGACGGTGTCCTGGATGGCTGGGTCCGTGACGCCGCCCGGGCGGCTGCTGCCCGCGGCGTGGTGGGCGTGGTGGATTTTGAGATGACGTGGAACCGGGACCCGTGGCTGCGGCGCATCGCCGGCGGGTTTGACGCTTTGCGGGTGGAGGCTGGTGTCTATCCGGCAGACCTTGAGCGTGCCGTGGCCGAAGGCATGCGGACGGGGCAGGAGGTCGACGGCGGCGGCGGGTTGCTGAGGGTGGGACCGCTTAAGGTGCTCATTGACGGTTCCCTTAACACCCGGACTGCCTTTTGCGTGGATCCTTACCCTTTCGGCGGGTGCGGGCTGCTGACAGTGAGTGCTGGCGAGCTGGCGGCGTTGCTGGGGCGGGCGCGGGACACGGGGTTTGTTCCCGCCGTCCACGCCATCGGGGATGCGGCCAACCAGGTGGCCCTTGATGCTTTTGAAAGTGCAGGTGTTGGCGGCCGGATCGAGCACGCCCAGTTCGTCCGCCGGGAGGACTTTGCGCGTTTCGGGCCGCTGGGGGTGGCGGCCAGCGTCCAGCCGGTCCACGCACTGGATGACCGGGACGCCGCGGATTCCAACTGGGCCGGGCGGACGGACCGGGCCTTTCCGCTGCGGTCACTGCTCGATGCCGGGGCTTCGCTGCTGCTGGGTTCGGATGCACCGGTGGCGCCGCTCGAACCGTGGTTGGCGATGTCCGCCGCTGTCCTGCGGGCACGCAGCGACGGGCGCGGGCCCTGGCATCCGGAGGAAGCCATCACGCGGGAGGAGGCCCTCCTGGCTTCCGCCCGGGGCCGCTCGCGTGTGTGTGTTGGCGACGCCGCTGACCTGGTGCTCCTGGACGGGGATCCGCTGACTGTGCCGGACGGGGAGTTCGCCGCGATGCCGGTGGCGGCCACGATGCTTGCCGGACGTTTTACCTACGACGGCGGGTTGGCTTAGTTCCGGGTCCTTCTAACCTTTGGCACGGACCCTCACGAGGTTTGCGAAGGGCAACCTGCCGTACACGTCAACAAAGGCTGAGTGATAGTCCGCCTCGGCCGTGGTGAGCTGCTCCGCGGGGAGTTCCTTCCAGGCGATGACCAGCTTTTCGGCGTCTGCGAGCTGCCAGACCAGGCGGCCGTCCCAGTGCCCCGGCGGCTTGCCCTGCCCGAAGTCCAGGAACTCCTGGATTTGCCTCCTGAGGCCGCGGTTGCCTTTACTGCCGGGGCCGGCTTTGCCCAGGTAAAGAGCCGCGGCGGTGTCCACCCATGCGGCGGCCAGGGCTGCTTCGGGGAGCGACGGGTCCTTCTTCTTGAAGACGCCGGCGGTGCTTTTCTGGAGGAAGCGGGGTTGGAACCCTTCCGGTGCCAGCACGGCGAAGAGCCCGGTTCCCTGGGGGATCCGCATGGCATCGAGCGCGCCGATTGGCCGGAAGCCGGCGAAGCCCTCCGCTTTCAGGCCCTTCTTGGTGAACTCCATATCCTCATTCAACAGCACGGCCTGTGCCCGTACGGCTTGCGGGGCTTGCCTTGGTTATCCACATACGCGCCGGCGGACCGGATTTTGTCCCACCCTGCTGGAAGAATTTGTCTATGGAAGCGGCGACGACAGCGGCAACGGGCCTGGCGGCGAAAGCAGGGCTGGAGGCAGCTGCGGGGCTGGAGGCGGGTGGCCTTGCGCGGCCTTGTGTTGCCGATGCCTTCCGCGCGTTGGCTGCCGTCCGTCCCGCCGTTGGCGGCCCGGGTATGATCGACCAGCTCCGCGGACTCGAGGACCTGAAATCTGCGGCTGCCGCGAAGCAGGCCGAAATCGCCGCGGCTTTCGACCTCACCCGGCGCCGGGAGCAGGCCGCCGCCGGTGTCCCGGCCGCTGAACAGGGTACCGGGGTGGCGGCGGAAATTGCGTTGGCGCGGCGGGAGCCCCCTGCCCGCGGCGCGAGGCTCCTGGGCCTGGCGAAGGCCCTGGCCACCGAGATGCCCCGCACCCTGGCCGCTTTGCGGTCCGGGCAGCTGAACGAATGGCGCGCCACCCTCATCGTGAAGGAAACGGCCTGCCTTTCCGCCGCAGACCGGTGCGCCGTGGACGAGGAGATCGCCGCGGACACCGGCGCCCTGGTCGGCGCCGGGGACCGGGCCATCACCGCCGCCGTCCGCGCCGCCGCGTACCGGCGCGACCCCCACTCGGTGGCTAAACGCGCTTCCCGCGCCGTCACGGACCGCTGCGTCAGCCTGCGGCCGGCGCCTGACACCATGACCTACATGACCGCACTCCTCCCGGTCAGCCAGGGCGTCGCCGCCTATGCGGCCCTGACCCACCACGCGGACACGGTGAAGTCCGCTGGGGATGCCCGGTCCCGGGGCGCGATCATGGCCGATGAACTCGTTGAACGCGTCACCGGCACCCCGGCCGGGATCAGCGGCATCGAAGTCCAGCTCGTCATGACCGACCGCACCCTCCTCCAGGGCGACAGCGAACCCGCCCGCCTCACCGGCTACGGCACCGTCCCCGCCCACTGGGCCCGGAAAACCGTCCTCGGCGCGGCGGCAGGCTCGAAGTTAGCGGGCCTTGGAGCGGCTGGTCCAAGATTCACGGGTGCCGGATCTCTGGCTTCAGGATCAGCACGCCCGGCAACCAAGACTGCCAGCGGCGCGGACGATGCCCAATATCGGGTCTGGCTCCGCCGGCTCTACACCACCCCCGGCGCCGGGGACCTCCTGGCCATGGACTCCAAAGCCCGGCTCTTCCCGCCCGGGATCCGCCGCTTCCTCCAGATCCGCGACAACACCTGCCGCACCCCCTACTGCGACGCCCCGATCCGCCACCACGACCACATCATCCCCTGGCACCAGGACGGACCCACCACCAGCACCAACGGCCAAGGCCTCTGCGAAACCTGCAACCACACCAAGGAAACACCCGGCTGGACCGCCACACCAACCACCAAACCTGGACAGCGTCACACAGTGGAACTCCAAACCCCCACCGGCCACACCTACCACTCCACAGCGCCGCCGCTGCCGGGCACCGCCCCGGCTAATACACCCCCTACTGACACAGCACTGGCCCACACCGCAACAGTTGGCACGCAAGTGAGCGCGAGGCCGGCATCCGGGCCGGCACTTGACGGGCTGCCGTGGCGCCATCGCCGAAAACACCGCCGACGGGCCAAAGCAGCCAGGCTCGCCCGTCACGGGCAATCCCTGACGGCGTGAGGACAAAGCACGCTAAGGATCACCGGAAATGCCTTCGTTAGCGTGCTCCGCGCACAAGGGAGAGAGAACTTCCCCTGCCCACCCTTCAGCCCGGAAGCGTAGAGTGGCATAAGACGCCTGATTCTGGACGCCTTGCTGCTGAGGGAGAAATCGTGACGATTGATTGGGACGAGAAAAAGGCCCTGCTACAGGAACCGAACATTGCCAAGGTCACGCAGCTGTGCGATGAACTGATGGAAAAGAAGCCAGGGTCTGTCGTCCCCTATATCGACCCTGTGCATGACGAGGATGAGTGCCGGATTGTCAGCCTGCAGGTCAGCCCCGGGAAGGGCACCGAGTCCGGCTTCGTCTCGCATTACAACGACGACGAGGCCGCCCGCCGCGCCACCCAGATCTATGAACTGGCGGAACTCGATCCCCGCTATGTGATGCCGTGGAACGCCTATCCCTGGGTCCGCGACCCGGACATGCCCTCCGCCCTGAATGTGCAGGAGAAAACGGACGGTCTGCGCCCGTTCCGGCAGTTCCTGAAGATCAACTCCCGGGTCTCGGCAATCATCGCCCACGGTACCGATGCCTCGACCTTCCTCACCCTCTTCGAGAAGACCTACCACCAGTCCCTGAAAAACAGCGGCATCAAGATATACAAGGCCACCGCCTTGGGAGGACGGGCCTTCGCCGTTTCCGAAACGAAACAGGAAGAGCTCCTGGCCAAGAACGTGGATGTTTACAAGGACGCCATGCAACGGGCCGGGATCCAGCACCTCTAGCCTGGCAGGTCCAGAGAGTCCTCGCCGACGCTCGCCATGAATGATTCAGGACCTGACACGACCAGGCCTCCCAGCGTGAAGAGCACCACCGGCAACGCCGGCAGCCGGAGGGTGGCGGGACCGCCGCTGACGGCCTTCCGCTTCATTCTGGTCTTCGGCGTTGTCAGCGCTCTGATGGACATGGTCTACGAAGGTGCCAGGAGCGTCACTGGCCCCTTCCTGGGCGCGCTTGGCGCCTCGGCCCTCCTGATCAGTGTCATCACGGGCGCCGGTGAGGCAGTCGCCCTGGTTCTACGCCCGGTCTTCGGACGCTTGGCGGACCGGCCCCGGCTAAGGTGGGCATTGGCGCTCACGGGCTACGGACTCACCGCGCTCTCGGTGCCCCTTCTGGGGATCACCAGCACCTTGTGGATTGCCTGCCTGCTCGTCCTGATGGAGCGCCTGGGCAAAGCCGTGCGGAGCCCGGCAAAGGACACCATGCTCGCGGAAGCCGGCACCCGGCTGGGCCGCGGCAAGACCTTTGCTTTCCACGAAGCCCTCGACCAGGCGGGAGCCTTCCTCGGCCCGCTCCTGATCGGTGTGGCCTTCTCGCTCTCCGGCAGCTACGGCCCGGGGTTCCTCCTGCTTGCTCTTCCGGGAGTGGCAGCAATGCTGCTCCTCGTCTGGCTCAGTAAACGCGTCCCTGACCCGTCCCTCTATGAACAACACCAGCCCCCCGACGGCTCCGTCAGCCACTCGGGATCAGCCACCCCGGGTCCGGCAGTGGCGACTCCCCAGGCGTCGTCCAGGATTCCCCGGCAATTCTGGATGTACGCAGCATTCAGCAGCCTGACTATGTTCGGCTATGCAACGTTCGGGCTCCTGTCATTCCACCTCGTAGCCACCGGGCTCCTGCCGCCTGCCGTGGTGCCTGTCCTCTATGCGGTAGCCATGGCGGTCGATGCCGTGGCAGCTCTGGCATCCGGCTGGCTCTACGACAAAATCGGCTTGAAGGTCCTCATCGCCCTCCCACTTCTCGCAGCGGCCATCCCGTGGTTCGGTTTCAGCAACCACACCGCACTGGCGGTCGCGGGTGTGCTGATGTGGGGAGCCGCCATGGGCGTTCAGGAAAGCACCATGCGTGCAGCCGTCTCCGAACTGGCACCTACAGGACGGCGTGGCAGTGCCTACGGTATCTTCACCGCCTGCTACGGCATCGCATGGCTGGCCGGGAGCGTCCTCATCGGACTTCTGTACGAACGGTCAATATTCGCCCTCGCCGTTACCCTGACCGTCATCCAAGCCGCGGCCCTGGCCGTCTTCGTCATTGTCCGGCCCCACCATGCGTCCGGCTCCTGAGATCTCAGGCCCCGCGCCACATCTGGTCAGCCCGCAGCGCGGATCAGCCTTCCAGCAGTCTTCTCCGGTGCTTCAACTCCTTGACCCACGCCCTGGTGACGAGGTCCGGGAACGGCGAGCCGCCGTCGTCGTTATTCTTCTGTCCGGCCCCGTTCAGGCCGCGGAAAGCCGTCCCGGATTCCAGGTCCGCCAAAAGCGGTCCTGACGCCTTTAAGGCAATCTCCAGCACTTGGGCAGCCGTCCGCCCGGTGAGTCCGAGCTCCGTCGCCCAGCCCAGGAAGTGGCGGCGGGAAATCCCGGTCCGTTTGCCATTCATGGCCAGCGCCAGAGTCTTGTCGCCGTAGACCACTGTGGAGGGGATGTCGTAGACGGGCGCGATGGTCCACTCGCCGGAAGGCAGCTGGACCATTGAGACGTTCTTGGCATGCAGGTCCCCGTTTCCCGTCAGCCACGCGTAGGCGCCCTGGATGGCAAGGTTCCTGAGGGCCGGAAGAGGCGCCGTGCAGTGGTCCGCGAGCGCACGGCAGACCTGCGAATAGCTGACGTTGTACTTGTCCGCCGGATAGAGCTTCAGCACCTGCGCGCCGTCCTCGACAGCCAGCCGCCGCACCCCATCCGATCCGCCGCCGGGCACGGGAACGCGGTCGAAGCGCTCCACCAGCAGCCCCGGGCGGCCCGCAACATCATGCATCAGCCGGACGCGGCTCAGCGGAATCCTCAGCTTGGCCGCGTAACGAAACATCACCAGCTCGTTCTCCACCACATGCGGGAACTCGGGGGCGTTGAGTTTGAGGATGAACTGGCGACCGGCGCCGGCCACCGGCACCGAGATCATTCCGGCGGAGAGCTTGTCCTGCACGCCGGCCAGGGCCACCGGGTCGATCAGATCGGGGTCGCCCAGCAGCTGGTCGAAATCCACGGCTTGTTTTGGATCAACCCGGACCGCGTGGTCATCCGGATCCAGCGGCTCCCCGTGGCCCACGATTTGCACATCACCCACAGGATTGGCGCCGGCCGCGATAAGCAGGGAGAGATCGTCATCAGCGCTGGTCTTGATGGACCGCCGCAGCGCATTAAGGCGCCGGCCCTCGGGCAGCAGGCCAGTGAAGTAGGGCGGGGCGGCCCCTGCCGCGGACAGCACCGGTTCGCTGGTGAGCGGCAGGGAAGTCGCGACGGCGGGTCCCCCGGCTTGGAGGTAGGCGGGCAGGTAGCTGAACCGCGTGCCGCCGTCGTGCCTTTCGAGCCGGGCAGCGAGCAGGCCGGCCTTGTAGATGTCCGCGATGCGGTGCCTCACTGCTCGGCGCTGCTCTCCGGACCGGCGACCGCACGTGCGGCTTGGCTGGTGCGCGTGGCGATCTGCAGCTCCAGCCCAAGGGTTTCGAGGAGCACAACGAGGGAATCCAGCTGGACGCTTGGCTTGCCCTGCTCCACGAAGCGCACGAAACGCTCGGAGACGCCTGCCATGTCGGCGAGGTCCTGCTGCGTCAGGCGGAGGAACGTGCGCCGGGCGCGCACCTCGGCGGCGAGCTGCTCGGAAAAGGAACGCGTGGGAAGCCTCCTCAGGTACGAACGTGCCGGTTGGTCGTCACCAGAAGCCTACTCCGGCCAGAGGGCACCCGTACACAGCATTTCCGGTACGAGCGTGCCGATCCCACCCCTGAGATAGACGAGCGCTAGAAGAGCGGTGCGGTGTTCTTCTCCACGAGGGCGGGATTGCCTACCGATTCCCGCTTCTTCCTGAGGAATCCGGCCCGCTGGTACCGCTGCGCCATGATGAACCCGGCGGGCGTGCCCTGCTCGTAGGACTCAACGAAGACGGCCTCCTGCCGCCCCTCCGACGTTGTCATGAAACCGTCCCAGGCAAGGGCGACGCGATCTGGCAGCGGTTCCTGCAAAACCGACTTCCGGGCGGCCGCAACGCCTGCCTCAAGCTGGCCATCCACAAGATAACGCTGCAGGCTGCGCTGTCCCCCATGCTCCCGGATGACAAACGGGACCAGGTCCGTGCCGGACGAGACCACCGAATCAATGGCGTGATCCAGGGCCATGAACGCAAGGTTGACGAGTTCCTCCGAGTATTCGTCCATAGCAGGAGGCTACCGGGCCGGGCAGAGAAAAAGAACAGCGACGGCGGCCCTACATTGACACGCGCTGTGACCCCTGCCATATTTAAAGCGTGAACCTGTCAGACAGCCGGACAGCAGGACAGCCTGCACCCCTTGCGCGGCTCAGCGCTGCCGAAGCGGTGTTCAACGCGATCCGGCAGGACATCGAGTCCGGCCTTGTTCCGGTGGGCAGCAAGCTCAGTTCCGAGGCCAGCCTCTCGCAGCAGTACGGGGTAAGCCGCTCGGTCATCCGCGAAGCCCTGCGCTCCTGCACCGCGCTGGGCCTGACTGTCACCAAGACCGGGAAGGGGACGTTCGTCGTTGCGGACAAGGTGGCCAACGACCTCATGCTCGGCCAGTACTCCGCCCGCGACCTGACCGAAGCCAGGCCGCACATCGAAGTCCCTGCCGCCGGGCTGGCCGCCGAACGGCGCACCGAGGAGGAGCTGGAAACCCTCCGCCACCTGGTGGCCGCCATGGCCACCGAGACAGATCCGGAATCCTGGGTTGCCCTGGACTCCACCTTCCATGCGGCCATCGCCGGCGCCAGCGGAAACAAGGTGTTCGCAAGCGTGGTGGCGGACATCCGCGGAGCCCTGGCGCATCAGTCCGAAACCTTGAACATGGTGGCAGACAGGCAGCACGCCTCCGACGTGGAACACCAGGAGATCCTCGCCGCCATAGAGGCCGGCTCCCCGGAAGCGGCGCGCAAGGCAATGGCCTACCACCTCCACGCCGTGGGCCAGGCCCTCGACTCCATCCTCAACAACTAGCCACAACCAAGTACCCCACCCAAGGAATCCATGCCCTCCCCTGTGCTTTCTGCTGCCCGCAACGCTGCTGCGCTGCTTCCGCAGCACGCTCCCCTGGTCACCGCCACCCGTGATGGACTGGTGGAAAGCATCCATTACGGATCGGCCATCGCCCTCGAAGCGGACGGCACTATGGCAGCGGCGGCAGGCGCACCCTCGGCGCCGTTCTACCCCCGGTCCTCCCTCAAGCCGCTCCAGGCCGTCGCCATGGTCCGCGCCGGACTCGAGCTCCCGGCAGACCTCCTGGCCCTGGCCGCCGCGAGCCACTCGGGCGGCGCAATGCACCGCCAGGGAGCGCTGCGGATCCTCGAACAGCACGGGCTCAGTGTCAGCGACTTCGGCAACAGCAGGGATCTCCCCTACGGCGCAAGCGAGCGCGAAGAATGGCTGCGCACCGGGGGCCGTTCCACGCAGCTCACCCAGAACTGCTCCGGCAAGCACGCTGCCATGGCAGCCACGTGCGTCATCAACGGCTGGCCCGTCGAGGGTTACCTGGATCCGTCGCACCCGCTGCAGCGGCTGGTTGCGGAGACCGTTACCGAACTGGCAGGGGAGGAGCCGCTCGGCCTCAGCACCGACGGCTGCGGAACACCGCTGTTTGCCCTGACCTTGTCCGGCATGGCCCGCGCCTTCGGGCTGATTGCCCGCGCCGCCGCGGAGGACTGCGCCGGCGTTGGTGCACACGGTGCCGAAGCCGCCGTCGGCCTCGCCATGCAGCAGCACCCGGAGATGGTGGCCGGCGAAGGCCGCGACGTCACCGAACTGATGCGCCTCCTTCCGGGCGCGGTGGCGAAGGACGGCTTTGAAGGCGTCCAGCTGGTGGGCCTGGCGGATGGCCGGTCAGTGGGCGTGAAGATTTCCGACGGCGGCGACCGCGCCCGGATGCCGGCCACCGTCAAGCTGCTGGAGGCACTGGGCGTGGACACCGCTCCGCTGGCTGCCCTCGCAACCGCCCCGGTCCTCGGCGGAGGCCGCCAGGTGGGCCTGCTGCAGGCCACCGGCTTCCTCTCCGAACCTTTCCTGTCCACACCCGTCAACGAAGCCCCGTAAGGACACATGACCACCGTCGAGACAACCGCCCCAGCACCGAGCCGCTCAGAACACGACCTGCTCGGCGACCGTGACATCCCCGCCCACGCCTATTGGGGCGTCCACACGCTCCGGGCCGTGGAAAACTTCCCCATCACCGGCCAAAAGCTCTCGTCCAACATGCACCTGGTCCGCGGACTGGCAGCGGTCAAGCTGGCCGCCGCCCGCACCAACCGCGAACTTGGCCTGCTGGACGCCGAACGCGCGGACGCCATCGAGCAGGCCTGCCAGGATGTCCTGGACGGACAGCTGGCCGACCAGTTCGTGGTGGACGTCATCCAGGGAGGTGCCGGGACGTCGTCAAACATGAACGCCAACGAGGTCATCGCCAACCGCGCCCTCGAAATCCTGGGCCACCCCAAGGGCGACTACGCCCGCCTCCACCCCAATGACCACGTCAACCTCAGCCAGTCCACCAACGACGTGTACCCCACGGCGGTCAAGCTGGGCACCATCTTCGCTGCGCGGGAACTGCTGGACGCGCTGGCGGAACTGGAAGAGGCCTGCGCCTCGAAGGCCCTGGAATTCCGCACCGTGGTCAAGATGGGCCGCACCCAGCTGCAGGACGCGGTCCCCATGACCCTGGGCCAGGAATTCGGCAGCTACGCCATCACCATCGGCGAAGACCGGCTGCGCCTCGCCGAGGCCGAACTGCTAATTCACGAGATCAACCTTGGCGCCACCGCCATCGGCACCGGCCTGAATGCCCCCGCCGGCTATGCGGAAGCAGCATGCCGCCACCTGGCGGAAGTCACCGGCCTGCCGCTGGTGACCGCGCCGGACCTAATCGAAGCCACCCAGGACGTGGGCGCCTTCGTCCACCTGTCCGGTGTACTCAAGCGTGTGGCCGTGAAGCTGTCCAAGATCTGCAACGACCTCCGCCTGCTCTCCTCCGGCCCCCGCGCCGGATTCGGCGAAATCAACCTCCCGGCCGTCCAGTCCGGCTCCTCCATCATGCCCGGCAAGATCAACCCGGTGATCCCGGAAGTGGTCAGCCAGGTGGCCTACGAAGTCATCGGAAATGACGTCACCATCACCATGGCCGCCGAAGCCGGGCAGCTCCAGCTCAACGCCTTCGAACCCATCATCGTCCACAGCCTCCACAAGAGCATCTCCCACCTGGAAGCCGCGTGCCGCACCCTTACGGCCCGCTGCATCCGGGGCATCACCGCCAACACCGAACACCTCCGCCGCACGGTGGAACAGTCCATCGGCCTGGTCACGGCCCTCAATCCCCACCTGGGCTACGCCACCGCCACCGCCATCGCCAAGGAAGCCCTCGCAACAGGCAAGGGCGTAGCCGAACTGGTCCTGGAACACGGCCTCCTCACGGACGCGCAGCTCCAGGAGCTCCTCAGCCCCGAACGCCTCGCCAACCTCAGCAAGTAGCCATTAAGGACACCCCATGACGAATCCCCCCATCCCAGACCACATCATTGACGGCGGGCACGCCCATGCCTCCGAGACCGCCCTGCATGCCGAGGACAAGGGCTACCACAAG
>NZ_JARCCZ010000040.1:0-32125 GCF_048957775.1 Pseudarthrobacter sp. CC4
AATGAGCGGCCCCCGGAACCACAATCCAGGAGCCGCTCACCTACGCGCTATTGACAACCAAACCTACATATCAGAGGGTGGCGGTGTCGATCACGAAGCGGTAGCGGACGTCCGAGGCGAGGACGCGCTCGTAGGCCTCGTTGATCTTCTCCGCGGGGATGACCTCGATCTCCGCGCCGAGGCCGTGCTCGGCGCAGAAGTCCAGCATCTCCTGCGTTTCGCGGATGCCGCCGATCATGGAACCGGCAAAGGAGCGGCGGCCCATGATGAGCGCGAACGCGTTGACCGGGAGCGGCTCCGCGGGGGCGCCGACGTTCACCAGCGCGCCGTCGAGGGTGAGCAGCTGCAGGTAGGAGCTGATGTCGATCGAGGCGCTGACGGTGTTGATGATCAGGTCGAAGCTGCCGGCCAGGTCGGCGAAGGTGTTCTCATCGCTGGTGGCGTAGTAGTGGTCGGCGCCCAGCTTGAGGCCGTCCTCCTGCTTCTTGAGCGACTGGGACAGCACCGTCACTTCGGCGCCCATCGCGTGGGCAAGCTTGACGGCCATGTGGCCGAGCCCGCCGAGCCCGACGACGGCAACCTTCTTGCCGGGTCCCGCACCCCAGTGGCGCAGCGGCGAGTAGGTGGTGATGCCGGCGCAGAGCAGCGGCGCGGCGGCGTCGAGTTCGATTCCCTCGGGAATCCGGACCACGAAGTCTTCGGTCACCACGACGTGGGTGGAGTAGCCGCCCTGGGTGACGGTGCCGTCGCGGTCCACGGCCCCATAGGTGCCGACGTTGCCCTTGAGGCAGTACTGCTCCTCGCCCTTCAGGCAGTTGGCGCACTCTTTGCAGGAGTTGACCATGCAGCCGACGCCGACGCGGTCGCCCACGGCGTGCCAGGTGACGGCGGGCCCTACCTGGGTGACGACGCCCGCGATCTCATGGCCGGGAACCAGCGGGTACTGCTGCGGGCCCCAGTCGCCGCGGACCGTGTGGATGTCCGAGTGGCAGATGCCGGCGAACTTGATCTCGATCAGGACGTCGTTGGGGCCGACTTCGCGGCGTTCGATGGTGGTGGGAATGAGGTCCTCAGTCGAGGACGGGGATGCGTAAGCCTTGACGGTGGTCATGGGTCTCCTGAGGTCTGTTTGGGGGATATTGAAATGCTACAGGCGTGCAATGCCGTCACACCGGGTTCCGAGGCCCGTAGAGGTGGCCCTGTTGTAACTGGTTCTGGCAGTCCTACCCTTGGCGGTTGTGCGGGCGGGCCAGGACAAGGAGCCCCGCCATGGAAAGCAGTGCCCCGCCAATCATCAGCAGCGCCATGGGAACGGCTGTGTCCTCGCCGCCCAGGCCCGCTAGGGGCGCCACAATTCCGGCGGTGGTCCACTGCACGAGCCCCAGGACCGCCGAACTGGTCCCCGGGTGCCCGGGTACCTCCGCCGAGGCGAGGGCGCCGCCGTTGGTGTTGATCAGGCCCTGGGCCACCATGAGGGCAAAGAAGCTGCCCATGGCCACCAGCAGCGGAGTGGCCCACCACAGCGCCCCGGCCAGCATGGCCACCCCCGCGGCAAGGGCGAGGAGCTGGCCCGCAAAGATGACTTTCCTCGTCGACACACGGCCTGCCAGGCGGGCAGACAGCAGGGCGGCGATGGTCATGCCGCCGGCGTTCGCGGCGAACACGATCGAATACATGACCGGAGACAGGCCATTCATGCCCTGCAGGATGAACGCGGACGTCGCCACATACGCGAACAAGGCAATGAAGGCCGACGACGCCACCATGACGTAGCCAACAAAACGGCGGTTTGAGAGCACGGACTTGGCCGCGCGGCCGAATTCAGCCAGCCCGCCCGGGTGGCGCTTCTCCGGCGGGAGCGATTCCGGAACGACGAACAGGGCACAGAGCGTCATGAGGATGCCAAGGGCTGCGAGCGTCCAGAACGTCACCCGCCACCCGGTCAGCTGCAGGATGACCGCACCGAGCAGCGGGCTGATAATGGGCGCAACACCGCCAATCCCCATGACTATGTTGAGTACCCGGACCAGCTGTGGACCGTGGGCCAGGTCCACAATGACGGCGCGGCCGATGACCATGGCCCAGCCGCCGCCAAAGCCCTGCAGGAACCGGGCCAGCATCAGGATTCCGATGTCCGGCGACACGGCACACGCAACCGACGCCGCCGTCATCAGGAGGGTGCCGGCCACCAGCGGCAACCGCCGCCCGCGCTGGTCGCTGAACGGCCCGCCCACCAGCTGTCCCAGCCCCATCCCGGCGAAGAACGTGGTCAGGGTCAGCTGCACGGCGGACGCCGTGGTGCTGAACTCCGCCGAAACGCGGGGAAAGGCCGGAACATACATGTCCGTTGCCAGCGGCGCCACGGCCGTCAGGAAGATGACCGTGGCCACCAGCGTCGCCGGGAGGGCGCTCACCGCCGGCGCACGCATGGTAGTAGGCAGCATGGTTTGATGCTCCATCCGGTTGCTGGCTGAGGGGTCTTCTCCATCAAACCGGCCGCCCGCAGGCGTAGCGAGGGCCCTGCTGAAACGGGTTTTGGCAGACCCTCCTTACGGTTTCCCGATTCGTCGTAACGTGTCCTTTATGGATAACCGAGCCGAGGTACGACAGTTCCTGTCCACCCGCCGTGGACGCATCACGCCGGAGCAGGCAGGAATTGAGCCCTACGGCGGGCGCCGCCGCGTCCCCGGGCTCCGCAGGGAAGAAGTGGCCAGGCTTGCCGGCGTCAGCGTTGACTACTACACGCGGCTGGAGCGCGGAAACCTCACGGGTGTCTCGGACAGTGTCCTTGACGCCATCGCCCGCGCCCTGGAGCTGGACCGAGCCGAGCACGACCATCTTTACGACCTCGCCCGGACAGCCAACACATCGGGACGCAAGCGGGCGGCGCCCCCGGTGCCGTCAGGGGTCCGGCCGGAGCTGCAGTTCCTGCTGGACACCATCACCGGCGCGCCGGCATTCATCGGGAACAACCGGATGGACATCGTGGCCGCCAACACCCTGGGCTACGCGCTGTACTCCGACATGTACCGCAGCACCGCCAGGCCCGCGAACCACTCGCGGTTCATTTTCCTGGATCCCCGGGCCCACAACTTCTATATCGACTGGGAGCGGGCAGCGAACATGAACGTTGCCATCCTGCGGCGCGAGGCGGGCCGGAATCCGCACGACAAGGGGATTGCCGGACTCATTGGGGAGCTGTCCATGCGCAGCGACGAGTTCCGGACGCGCTGGGCTGCGCACAACGTTCGCCGCCACTACGCGGGAACGAAACTCTTCCAGCATCCCGTGGTGGGGCTCCTGGAACTGAACTACCAGGTGCTGGGGCTGGAGGAGGACCCGGGGCATTCCCTGACCGTCTACCCGGCCACGCCCGGCAGCCCCTCCGATGAGGCCCTCAAGCTCCTCGCCTCCTGGGCCGCCACCGAGAACATCGTGGAACTGGCCCAGGCCGGCGCACGGGGCTGACGAAGCGCCTGCTCATCTTTCGAGGTCGACGGCGAGGATCCGGTCGTCCCCGGGGCGGGGATCGCCGCGGCCGTCGGTGTTGTTGGTCAGGAACCACAGCCGGCCGTCCGGGGCCAGCGCCACGTCCCGGATCCGGCCGTACTCGCGGCTGAAATGCTCCGTGGATGTGGCGGGGTCGGAGACGGGGACGGACCGCAGGACCTGTCCGCGCAGGTTGGCCAGGAACAGTGTTCCGCCCGCGTGGGCCATGCCGCTGGGGCTTGCGGCTCCTGGCTGCCACTGCTGCACCGGGTCCACGAAGCCCGGCCTGCCCGCGATGCCCTCCACCGTTGGCCAGCCGTAGTTGGCGCCGGGCGTGATGATGTTCAGCTCGTCCCACGTGTTCTGGCCGAACTCGGTGGCGAACATGGTTCCGTCGTCCGCCCACGCCAGGCCCTGCGGGTTGCGGTGCCCATAGCTGTAGACCAGCGATCCCGGGAAGGGGTTGTCCGCCGGGACACCGCCGTCGGGAGTCATCCGCAGGATCTTTCCGGCGAGCGAATCCCGGTCCTGGGCGCTGTCGCGCCGGCTCGCATCACCGGCCGTCACGTAGAGCATGCCGTCGGGACCGAAGGCGATCCGGCCGCCGTCGTGGATGCTCGCGGACGGGATGCGTTCGAGGAGCGTGTCCGGCTGCCCCAGCGACAGTGAGCCCGGTTCGCCGTTGACCGGGAAACGTTGGACCCGGTTGCCGTCCGCCGCCGTCGAATACACGTACAGGTCGCCCTGGCTGCCAACGGCAAGTCCCAACAGCCCTGATTCTCCCCGTGCAGCTACACCCTGGACGGTTCCGATGGACCGCGCCGAGCCCTCAGGGGAAAGCTCCAGGACCTGCCCGCTGTTCCGCTCGCTGACCAGCGGCGTCCCGTCGCGGAAGACCACCGACCACGGAGCGTTGAGGCCCGTGGCCACCGGCTGGGGCGTGCCGGCGATGGCGGCTGCCGCTGCGGGCGCGGGATCAGTTGCGGGGACGGAGGACGCCGGAGCGGATGGAGGCGTGGAGGAGGTCGCCGGTGCAGGGGACGTGGTTGCCGGCGCGGGTGACGGGGCGGCGGTGCAGCCTGCCAGCAGGATGCTTGTTCCCGCGGCTGCCGCGGCGAGGACCCGGCGATCCATGTGTTTCTCCCGTCAACCACATCCCACAACCCTTCCAGTCACATTAACCCGCATTGCGGATCATGGCGCCGCGTTGCCCGTTTTGACCCGGGAATGGCGGAATAAGTAGCGCCGTTTCGTCCTGTTGAGCTTCCGTTTCGGGCCGCTGGCCAAGGCCTCGCCAGGCGTGCTTAGGTGTTTCAACGGCACCGGCCAAGCCCGTAAAAACAGCACCTGCTACGAGAAGGAGGACCCGATGCCTGACATCTCCAGCCGCGCGGACAGCGCCGCCACGTGGGGTCCGTGCTGTTGCAGCTTCCGAATGATTCCGTCCCGCCGAATGGCAGCACACCGGCGCTAGCTTCGGCAGCAGTTCCACAGGTCCCCAGCACTGAGTTCCGGCGCGTCGGGCGCATTCGTCCGACGCCGGCACGCTCCTACATCCCGTTTCGTCTTCCCGGTCACCGGGCGATTCGTCGCGCCCGGATACCCGCCACTCCACCCTTCGAAAGGCATCCCATGACCTTCCCCGCATTTTCCCCGCCCCGGCCGCCCTCCGTCCGGCCGTTCACCCGCCGCAAGGCGCTGGGCGCACTCCTGGCGATTCCCGCCGTCGGCCTCCTGACCGCCTGCGGCGGCACCGCCACAGCCGGCAACCCGGCCAGCCAGGCGTCGTTTGCCCCGCTCGCCACCTCAGTCCCCGAAGGGACCACCATCAAAGTGGGCGATCCCAGCATCCGCGTGGCGCTTGAGCTGTCCGGCCTGGTCAAGGACCTGGACGGCATCAACGTGGAATTCGCCAACATCTCGGGCGGTCCGCAGACCACGGAGGCCTTCAGGGCCAACGCCCTGGACGTCGGCTCCGTGGCGGACATTCCGCCCATCCACGCAACCTGGACCGGCCTGGACGTGCGGATCATCGCGAGCGCCTACCGCCAGGACGCAGTGAATCACCCGCTGTACGAACTGGGCGTCGCTCCCGGCGCCGGCATCAGCAGGCTGGAAGACCTGCGCGGCAAAAAAGTGGCGTACAGCCCCGGACAGGCACAGGGCGCCCTGGTCCTGCGGATCCTTGAGAAGGCCGGGCTCAAGCAGGAGGACGTCAAGCTGGTGGAGCTGCCCAGCACCGGTGACGCCTACTCTTCGGCGCTGTCCGGCAAGCAGGTGGATGCGGCGCCGCTGGGCGGGGTGCAGATCAAGCGCTACCTCGCCAAGTACAGGGCCGACGGCGCCACCACCCTCCGGCACGGCCTGCGGGATGATCCGGGACACCTCTACTCCCCCGCCAAGGTCCTGGCAGATCCCGCCAAGGCCGCCGCCCTGGCCAAGTACGTTGAGGCCTGGGGCAAAGCGCAGCGCTGGATCGAGGACCACCCCAAGGAATGGCTGGAAGGCTACTACGTCAAGGATCAGGGGCTTTCCGCCGAGGACGGGCAGTACCTGATCGACGCCGCGGGCAAGCGGGACGTTCCCACGTCCTGGACCGAGGCCATCGGACGCCACCAGCAGACCATCGACCTGCTGGCCCGGGAACAGAAGAAGCCGCAGTTGAAAGCGGACGACCTCTACGACACCCGTTTCGAGGCCATCGCGGGCACCGCCTTCGCCGCGGCGGGCAAGGGAGGCACCGCATGAGCGCCGTACTGGAACGTCCCGCCGTCGAACCGCACCTGGACCCGGCGCTCGCCGCGCGCGAGGACGTGCGGCCCACCGGCCGCCGGCTGGGACCGGGAAAGCGGCGGCAGCTGGCTTGGCTGCTGGGCCCCTCGGTGCTGCTGTTGTTGTGGGCCGCCTCCTCGGCCACCGGGCTGCTGGATCCGCGCATCCTCTCCGAGCCCTGGACGGTGGTGGCCACCGCCGGGGAACTCCTCGCCGACGGCCGGCTCCAGGAGAACCTCGCCATCTCCGCCCAGCGGGCTGGCCTGGGGCTCTTCTTCGGCATCGTCGTGGGCGCCCTGCTGGCCCTGCTGTCCGGGCTGAGCCGCGCGGGTGAGGCGCTCATCGACGGCCCGGTGCAGATCAAGCGGGCCATCCCCGGCCTGGCCCTGATCCCGCTGCTCATCCTGTGGTTCGGAATCGACGAGACCATGAAGGTCCTCACCATCACCCTCGGTGTCTTTGTCCCGATCTACCTGCAGACCCACGCCGGGCTGCGCGGGATCGACCTGCGCTACGTGGAGCTCGCCCAGACCGTGGGCCTGGGCCGCGCCGCCTTCATCCGCAAGGTGGTCCTCCCCGGCGCCCTCCCCGGCTTCTTCCTGGGCCTGCGCTTCGCGGTCACGGGCGCCTGGGTGTCGCTGGTGGTGGTGGAGCAGATCAACGCCACCAGCGGCATCGGCTACATGATGGAGCTCGCCCGCACCTATGGCCAAACCAACATCATCGTCCTCGGACTGGCCGTCTACGGCCTTCTCGGCCTGCTGTCCGACGGCGCCGTCCGCTTCTTCGAACGAAAGGCCCTCTCATGGCAGCGCACACTGGCGGGCTGACCGCCGTCGCCCCTTCCGCCGTCGCCCCTCCCGGAACAATCAACGCAGTTTCGGTCCGCGGCCTGATCCGCAGCTTTGGCCCCAAAGGCGTCCTGAACGGCGTGGACCTGGTCATCGCCCCCGGCGAGTTCGTGGCCCTGCTCGGTCCCAGTGGCTGCGGCAAGAGCACCCTGCTGCGGGCACTCGCCGGGCTGGACCACGACGTGCGCGGCAGCGGTGTGATCTCGGTCCCCGAGCGCGTGTCCGTGGTGTTCCAGGACTCCCGGCTGCTGCCGTGGGACAGCGTGCTGGGCAACGTCACCCTGGGGCTGCGGGAGCACGACGCCGAGGCCCGGGCACGCAAGGCCCTCGCCGAGGTGGGGCTCGCCGGCCGCGAGAAGTCCTGGCCGCACGAGCTGTCCGGCGGCGAACAGCAGCGCGTGGCGCTGGCCCGCTCGCTGGTCCGTGAGCCGCAGCTGCTCCTGGCAGACGAACCGTTCGGCGCGCTGGACGCGCTGACCCGGATCAGGATGCACGGACTCCTCCGGGACCTCGTTGCCGCCCACCGGCCGGCTGTCCTGCTCGTGACGCACGACGTGGACGAGGCCATCGCCCTCGCGGACCGGATCGTTGTCCTCGACAGCGGCCGCGTTGCCACCGTCCGCACTGTTGCGCCCGACGTCGGAACGGCAAAAGACGCAGCCGGCCACGAAGCCCTCCGCCGCGACCTCCTCACCGATCTTGGCGTCGTCGGCGCCACCCACTGAACCTCCAGACCCGAAGGATTACCCCATGACTGCCACCAATCGTCCCTACCGCCAACTCCACCTCAACGCCTTCCTGATGAGCACCGGCCACCACGAGGCATCGTGGCGGCTGCCCGAAAGCGACCCGCACTCCAGCACCAACGTGGAGCATTACAAGCAGCTGGCCCGCACCGCCGAGCGCGGCAAGCTGGACTCCATCTTCTTCGCCGACTCCCCCGTCCTTTTCGGCGAGGTGGGCCGCCGCCCGGCCGGCAAGCTCGAGCCCACCGTGCTGCTGACCGCCATCGCCGGCGCCACGGAACGCATCGGGCTGATCGCCACGGCTTCCACCACCTACAACGATCCCTTCAACCTGGCCCGCCGCTTCGCCTCCGTGGACTGGGTGAGCGGTGGCCGCGCCGGCTGGAATGTGGTCACCACCGCCGGCCCGGACGCCGCCCGCAACTTCGGCGTGGATGACCAGCCCGCCCATGCTGTCCGGTACGAGCGTGCCGCCGAGTTCATCGAGGTGGCCCGGAAGCTGTGGGACAGCTGGCAGGATGACGCCGTGCTCGCGGACAAGGCCGAGGGCGTCTGGGGCGACGCCGAAAAGATCCGCGTGATCGACCACGAGGGCAAGCACTTCAGGGTCCGCGGTCCCCTCAACGTCCCCCGCTCGCCGCAGGGGCACCCGCTGATTGTGCAGGCGGGATCCTCCGAGGACGGCAAGGATCTCGCCGCCCGGTACGCCGACGCCGTCTTCACCGCGCACCAGACCCTTGCCGATGCGCAGGAGTTCTACCAGGATTTGAAGGCCCGAACCGCTGCTGCCGGCCGCGCCCCGGAGACCATCAAGATCCTGCCGGGCATCGTGCCGGTCATCGGCGCCACGGAGGAAGAGGCCCTGGAGCTGGAGCGGGAACTGGACCGGCTGATCAAGCCCGAGTACGCCAGGATCCAGCTGGCCAAGACGCTCCGGGTGGCTCCGGAGGACCTGCCCCTGGACCGCCAGCTGCCCGAGGACCTGCCCGGCGAGGACGAGATCGAGGGCGCCAAGAGCCGCTACACCCTGATCGTCCAGCTCGCCCGCAGGGAGCAGCTCACGGTGCGCCAGCTGATCGGCCGCCTGGGCGGCGGCCGCGGGCACCGCACCTTCACGGGCACCCCGGTGCAGGTGGCGGACGCCATCCAGGAATGGTTCGACGGCGGCGCGGCGGACGGCTTCAACATCATGCCGCCGGTGCTCCCCTCCGGCCTGGAGGCATTCGTGGACCAGGTGGTGCCCATCCTGCAGGAGCGCGGCCTGTTCCGGACCGGCTACGCGGGCACCACCCTGCGCGAGCACTACGGCCTGGACCGCCCGGCCAACCGCTTCGCCGGCGCTGTTGCGCCGGAGCTGGCCTCGATCGGAGCGGCATTCTGATGGGCCGGCACAGCCCGCTGAGGCGGCCACGCTGGTGCGGTGTTCTTCGCTGGTGGTCCGGCGCCGGAGCTCTTGTCGTGCGGTGGCGGCCTCCGTAAAGTCGGGCACACGTGGCTCCGGCGCCGCCGGGGACCAGTGTTTCCAGCTGGATGACCGGAGGAGTACTACACGCTGGGGCTGGTTGCGCACGGCAGGTCCTCATCAGCTGACGGCGTATGTCCGGGGCACGCTGCGGGTCAGGGCCTGGCGGGCCCGGACACCGGCGCAGGCGGGTGCACCCGCGTGGTGAGGTAGAGCCGGTGGGCAGTGATGACCAGAGCCAGCCAGGCCGCTCCGAGTGCCCAGGCGCCCAGCACGTCCGTAAGCCAGTGGTGGCCGAGGTAGACCCGGCTCAGCCCCATGGTTGCCGCAAAAACCGCCGCCGCCACTCCCGTGAGTATCCGGGCGCGGGCCGTGGTGAGGCGGAGGATGATCAGGTAGGCCACGATGCCCGCGATCACCACGGAATTCAGGGAGTGGCCACTGGGGAATGAAGCTGAGTACTCGTAGGGCGGCACGGCATCGGCCAGGTCCGGCCTGGTCCTGCCCACCAGCTCCTTGCCCGCGATAGTCATCAGCAGCGAACCGAGCCCGGCAACGAGCATGAGGATGACAGGGGTCACGGACCGGCGCTTGAACGCCAGGCCGGCCATGACGGCCAAAGCCAGCACCGGCATCCCGACGGTCCCGCCCACGTCCGTATAGGTGGTGACGAGGATGTCCAATCCCGGGGACCTGAGCGTTTTTGCGCCGTCCAGGACGGGATGGTCAAGTCCGGCAACTCCATCGGCTTCGACGACGGATTCGTAGACCTGCGCGAAAACCGCAGCCAGCGAAACCGCCAGCGCTGCCCCGACGGCCAAGGTGATGATCAATACCGCGTGGGACCCGAAAAGGCCGCTGATGCGTTTGGCGACCGATGCCAGGAGCCGGCCCGGCCTGGTATCCCACCTGGTGAGGTCCTGCCCGCCAACAAAGCGGTCCTGGTGGACTTCGCCTTTGACCCCGGTTTGGGCCGCCTCCGGGTGGGGCGGATTGTTGCCTGCAACCATGTCTTTTGGCCCTTCGCTGCCGGAGATCAAGTTAGTAAGCAACCTTACCTTGTTCTGCCGGCGCGTCAGCAGGTTGGAACTACGCGGTCACTGCCCGGCGGGAGCTGATGTCGAGCTGGTTCAGGCAGTAGTCCTTGAACCAGTGCCGGATGCCCTGGGGCAGCTTCGGGTAGGTCACCGCCAGGATCTTGAAGGTGCGGTTGAAGCGGCGCTCATGGCGGTGGCTCCAAGCCAGGCCGAAGTCCCGGCGCAACTGGTCCGGCAGGAGGCCTGCGGTGAGGAACCTGGCGAAGGGCATGATGGCGAGGTACCACAGCGCCGCCCGCTTCGGATACAGGAGTCCCCGGCCAAAGCGCACGGCATTCTCATCAGCCCGCAGTGCACGCATCTTCCCATCCCAGTAGCGTCCAAACGCGGCCCTGTCCTCCGGCCACATATGCGCTGGCAGTTGCAGGGCCGTGCCCAGCTTCGCGTAATCGCGGTACATGGCGTCGGCGGACTCGTCGTCGAGTGGACCGTAGATTTTCTCGATGATGGTCAGCGCGGTGTCGTAGAGCGTCGCTGCCACCCACAGCTGAAGCCCGGCGTCGTACGCGTTGTACCCCGGCGACTCGTCATCGGCAGCCCGGCGCACAGGCGCGTGGGCGCGGTTGACCCTGCGGCGGACCTCCTTCACCTGCTCGTCGGTGCCGTAAACCACGGCGTAGACGTAGGTCAGGGTGCCCTTGAGCCTGTTGATGGGGCGGTCCGTGAACGTGCTGTGCTCGGCGACGCCCCGCCCCACCCCCGGCTCGGCAAGCTGCAGCAGGATGGCCCGCCCTGCTCCGGCAAGCAGGATCGCCTCCGCGCCCAGATCGGCAATTCCACTCACCATTGCAACAGGCTACCGGAGGGATGCAAGGTCGGACGATGGCGGCGGGCGCGAGCAGTACCCGCGAAAAAAATCGAGTACCCACCACTCGTGCCCTCCACCCGCTCTGCACGTACCGTCCTTCAAAAGCCCTGCGCACAAACCCCGCGGGTGTTCCGACTGTGAAGGGGGCGGTCATGAATGGCACGGAGGCCCTGCCATGACTCAGCCGGACGCCTATGCCCGGCCGCTCCTGGACCCCGCAGTACTCGAACGGCTGCGCGACGATCTCGAGGATGACGAGGGCGTGTGGAAGGTCTTCGTGGAGAACTTCATCGCGCACATGCCCCAGCGGCTGCAAAAAGTACGGCTTTCGCTCACCACCGGCGACGTGGCCGGCTCCATGGACGCCGTGCTGAGCCTGAAAACGTCAAGCCAGATGGTGGGTGCCGAACGGCTGGCAGCCTATGCCGCCGAACTCGAACAGGCGCTGCGCCGCCAGGCCGGGAGCGGGGACCCGGCCGTCACCCTGCCCCTCATCGCGGCGGACCACCTCCGGCGGATCAAGCAGTGCGCCCAGCGGACCGTCTATGTCCTGCAGAACCACCTGAAACAAGGGCATTGAACGGGGCGCCAGGATAGGGCGCCCTGCTCCCTCACTGAATGCCTCCACAAAGCAAGCGGACGACGGCGGGACCTCCCGCCGTCGTCCGTTTGGAAGGCGTGGGGCTACCGGGTGAAGGGCACCTTTTCCCATGACAGGACCGGGCCGCCCGCGCTGTTCCCTGACGCGGTGAACCGGACATAGTTGGTGGCATTGGCAGAGCCGTCCACAGTGATGCGCTGAAGATCGTCAGCCGCTGCCTCCTGGCCGTAGATGTCCAGCCACGGCGAGCCCGGCGCCAGCGGCTGGTTCTCGGCGAACACGTGGCTGTCGCCGTTGATGAGGTAAACCGGGGCGTCGAACCGGTTGGTTTCCTCAACGATGGCGTCCACGATCTCGCGGAAGCCGGAGACGACCGCCGGGTTGGCGGACGCGGCAGCGAGCAGCGAGGGGTCGAACATGTCGGCCTGGGCCATCAGCACCACTGCCCTGTCGTTGCGCCGGGCGGCGTCACTGAAGGTGGCACGGATCTGGTCCAGGACAGCCTCGGTGCGGTACTCCACTTCGGCCTGCTGTTCGGGCGTCACTGCGGTTTCGCCGAGGCCGCTCCACGGCTGGAGCGAGTTGTTGCTGCCCTGGACGTTCACCACCGAAAAGGCAACCCGGTTCTCGGTGAAGCGGACATTCTCCGGAAGACCGCGGGCCTCCTGGGATTTGACCGGCATGGTGGCACCGAGGGTCTTGCCGGGTTCGTTGAAGAACACTTCCCTCAGCTTGGCCAGCCGTTCGAGCGGGTTGTAGGCGCCGTTGTTGGCGCGGTGGCAGTCCACCCACTCGTTGTCGCCCGGGGTGAACACCAGCGGGAGCTCGAACGTGTCGAACTGTTCCCGGATGAAGGCAAAATACCCGTCCGAGCAGACGGACGATCCGTTCTTGATGTCACCGACGTGGGCCACGAAATCAAGGCTGCGGTCCGCGTTGAGGTCCTGGATGCGGGCAGGGAATTTCGCGATTTCCTGTTCGCCGTAGGGAATGTCGCCGATGACGCCGAAGCTGAAGGCGTCCTGCCCGTCCGCATCTTTGGGAGTGTTGTCGGCGGCGTATGCCGGCTGGGAGGCAAGGAGGCCGAGCGCAAGGAGGGCCGCCGTCGTCGCGGTTGTAGCAAGGGTCTTCATAGCCACGGTGTTTCCTGTCTGCTGGCTCGGGGTGGTTACTGCGTGCGGGCCGTCAGGAACTGCTGCAGCCCCGCGAGGTCGTCCGTGTTGATGTGGTCCACTCCGGCGTCGACAAGCTCGTTCCACATGGCGTCCCGGGCCGGGCCGGCCTGGTCCGGGGTGGCCCAGAAGCGGACGCGGTAGCCGTTGGAGTGGGCTTCGGCAACGTAGGCGTGCAGCTTGGCGCGTTCGGCCTCCGGCATGGGTCCCACGCCCTGCCAGGTGAAGAGCTTGGTCCAGTTGTTGCTGACCAGGGGCATGAGCTCGGCCGGCATGCCGGAGGTGAGGTCGGCGGCGCGGCCGTCATAGAATCCGAACCTCTGGTCCTGCGCCTGCATGGTGGCCAGGGGACGGTTTCCGCTGATCACTGCGGTAACCGGGCCGGTCTTGGTTTTGCCCTGGCTGTAGCGGCTCATGATGTCGCGGTGCTCGGCGAGCTCCTGTTCGACGGCGGCGTAGGTGGCTTCGCCTTCGCTCTTGATGTCGATGAGGAGCTGCAGGCTGCCGTCCCACCCCGGGTACACGCTGTGGCCCTCCTGGCCGCGGACCAGGTCTTCCAGCGGGTCAAGGTAGAGGCTTTCAAGCGTGACGCCGGCCTTCACATCCTCGAGGTCGTGCGCCACCAGCAGTTCGCCGTCCACCAGCCAGACGTCGGCTTCAACACTGGTGAAGCCGTGCTCCAGCGCATCGAACAGCGGCCTGTCATGCTCATAGTCATTGTGGGCATGGGCGGCGGCCAGCGGCTGACCCAGGACCGGTGAAGGGCTGGAAGACTGGGCAATGGCCGCGGGGGCTGCGGCGGTCCCTGTCAGGGAAGCCAGGGCAACGAGGGCGGTGACGGCGCTTTTCACGAACACGGAGTTCTCCTTGATACAGCTGCGGGGATTCACTGCCCGGCTGTTGGGATGGGGCAGTGTGTGCGTGACAAGGATTGTTGGCGCGCAATAACACCTGAGGACCCCACGGTTGCGGAAAAGTGAACAGGAAGAGTCGGGCCTAAAGACACCAGCGGAACCAGCCCAAAAACGGCATACTGGCGCCATGACCGATGCAGCGCGAAAACCGGACCGGATCATCCTCGTGCTGCTTGGCATCATCGGCGTGCTGGTGGTGGTGGCCCTTGCCGTGGTGTTTTCCCGTGGAGACCCCGCGCCGCTGGATGAAGCCAGCCCGGCCGGCGTTGTCCAGCGGTACAGCACGGCGGTGATCGACGGCGATATCGCCACCGCAGAGACCTACCTCACCGATTCTGCCCGGACGGTTTGCCGAGGCTCCTTCTCCGGCGAGCCCCGCCCCGCGCGGGTTGTCCTGGTGTCGACGACGGAGCGGGACCAGTCCGCCACCGTGAAGGTCTCCATGGTCAACTCGTACCAGGACGGCCCCTTCGGCCCCTCAGAGTACGAGATGGAGGACATCTTCACCCTGGTCAAGGAGGACGGGAACTGGAAGATCAGCCAGGCCCCCTACATGCTGATGGCCTGCTCGGGAACGCCGGTGAAGCCATGACTTCCCCCGCGCAGCTGACGGCCCCGACGGCGGGACACGCCCAGACCACCCTGCGCCGCCTGATCCAGTACGCCCTGCTCTTTGCCTTGGTGCTGATCGCGGCGTCCGGCCTCAGCGGACTGCTGGAACGCCTGTTCACATCGGGGGCAGTCCTGGCCTCCACGGACGTGGCCGGGCTGGCCCGGTCGCTGGCATTCACCCTGATTGGCGGCCCGCTCGCCCTGCTTCTGTGGTGGTTTGTCTGGCGGCGGCTCGACGACGAGGCGGAACGCACCTCAGCCGGGTGGGGCCTCTACATCACCGCCATCTACGGCGTCTCGCTCATCATCTTCACCACCTCCTTCCTGGGGCTGGCCACGTCATTCATCGGACAGCGGGGCAACGACTGGGCGCCCACGCTGGCCAACACCATTGTTTGGGCGGCCATCTGGGCCTGGCACCGCTGGATGTGGAAACACCCGAAGAAACCCACGGTGCACCTCGAGGACGTGCGTGCCGTCGTCGGGTCCGTGTTTGGCCTGCTGCTCGGTGCCGGCGCCGGGATCGCAGCCCTCGGCGGGCTCCTGGACGTCGCAATCCGCGGCTTCCCGCAGACCGTCACCGTTGAACCCTGGTGGTACTCCGTGCTCCGTTCGCTGGTGTGGGCGGCCGGCGGAGCCATCGTGTGGTGGTGGCACTGGTTCAGGGAGGGCGGGCGCCGCTTCCAGACGGGCCTCGTTGACGTCATCATGATCGCCGTCGGGATCTTTGCTGCCGGCATCACGGCCCTTGGCGGCGCGGGCGTGGTCCTGTTTGTGCTCCTGCGCCTGGCGTTCGACCGGAACAATCCCATGAACGAACTGCTTGAGCCATTGGCCCCGGCCATTGCCGCGGCGCTCGTGGGGGCGCTGGTGTGGCGGTATCACCGCACGGCCTCGATCCGCCGTTCCCCCGGCACCATGCGGGCAAGCCTGCTGGTCACGTCGGCCGTGGCCCTCGCTGCCGCCGCGTCCGGGGTGGGCGTTGTGGTCAACGCGCTGCTGGCTGCGGCAGTGTCGCCGCTGGCGGGAGGGGCCACGCGGACCCTGCTGCTTGGCGGTCTCAGTTCCCTCGTGGTGGGCGGGCCTGTCTGGTGGCTGGCGTGGAAGCCACTGAAGCAGCCGCGGGCTGCCGAGGACATTCCGCCCGGACGCCGCGTCTACCTCATCGCATTCTTTGGAGTCAGCGCGGTGGTTGCACTCATCACGCTCCTGGTGATCGGCTACCGGCTCTTCGAATTCCTGCTCGGGGACGTCACCGGCGGCGGCCTCCTTGACCGCATTCGTGCACCGTTCGGGCTCCTGGTGGCCGCCGGCCTGGTAGCGGGTTATCACTTCGCGCTGTGGCGGCACGACCGTGCCCTCCTCGCCGCCGCGCGGCCCGCCAGGAAACGCATTGTCGACGCAGTCACGGTTGTCACTGCGCCCCAGGCGGACGCGGAGGCTTTGGTAGCGGGCATCGCTGAAGCCACCGGCGGCGCCAGGGTCACCTTATGGCTGCGGGCGGACGACGGCGGCTCTGGCCTTCCGGCGTCAGGCCCGGCTTCCGGCGGGGCTGGTACCGGGGCTGGTACCGGCTGGGCTGGTACCGCGGCGGGTGGCATCGCTGCGGGTGCGCCTGCTGCGGCGGAAACTTCGACTCCGGCCGGCGACGTCATTCCGCGGATCGCTGCGGCGCTGGAAGGCGTCGCGTCCCGGCACGTCCTGGTAATTCTGGGCCCGGCGGCGCGGCTGGAAGTCATCCCGCTGGCCAACGCCGGTTCCCGGCGCTAGCTGTTCTGGGAGCGGCCGCCCACGTTGGCGCCTGCTTGCCAACGCACGCGCAGAAATGTCAGACCCTCCCGCGAGGATATGGGTATGGGAAACGGCGCGGGGACTAAGGCGGGGGCTGCAGTGGTGATGGAGGGTATTCATGCCTCTGTTGGCGCCCTTGACGCCCTGTTCCTCGAGGAAGCCCGGCTGGATGTTGGTCCTGCTGCTCCCGCCGGCCCGGACCCTGTTGTGGATGTCCTGCAGCGGAAGATCGATAACCGGCTGGAGCGCCTGGCGGTTGTAGCGCGGCTGGAGGCACAGCTGGCCGCGGCCAAGGCCCGGGACGCGGCGGAGATCCTCGAACTCCAGCACGCCATGATCCCGCCGAACGCCTCCCTGCAGGACAGGTCCTTCCAGGAAATGTCCATTATCGAGGAAATCGCCGGCGTCCTGACCGTAAGCTCCCCGGCCGCCGGGGCACTCATCACCCAGGCCCGGCAGCTGCGCTCCCTCCCGCTGGCCCTGGACGCCCTGTCCGCCGGGACCATCTCCTGGCAGCACGCCAAAATCCTCGCCGACGAAACCCATGGCCTCGGCCCCGCGGGCGCCGCCGCCATGGCCGCCCATTTCCTGGACGCGGACGCGCCCCACCCGGCCCGCGGAGCCGCACCCGGTGACCTCGTGCCCTCCCGGTTCCGGGCAAAGGTGCGGGCCTGGCGCGAACGCCACCACCCCGAATCCCTCGAAAAGCGCCACGCCAAGGCAGCAACGGACCGGCGGATGGAATATTCCCCGGACCGCGACGGCATGGCCTGGCTCTCGCTGTACCTCCCCGGTGACACCGCATCCGCCATCTGGAACCGCACCACCGCCCTCGCCCGCGGACTCCAGGGCCCCAACGAATCCCGCACCCTCACCCAACTCCGCCCCGACACCGCCGCAGCCCTGCTTCTCAGCACATCGGACACGCGCAACACCAGGGACACAGCACACGAGGACGCTGCGCACGCAAACGCGGCCCCGGCAGAAGGGGACGCTGCGCGCCTGGGCAAGGTCCCGGTGCCCAAGGCGGACGTCCTGGTCACCGTCCCTGTGTTCTCACTCCTCGGTCTCACCGACGAACCCGCAATGCTGGACGGCTACGGGCCCATCCCCGCTTCCATGGCCCGCAAACTCGTCGCTGACGGCGCCGCCTCGTTCCACCGCGTCCTGGTGGACCCGCGCGACGGTGCACCACTGGAAATCGGCCGCACCAGCTACCGCCTCACCAAAGCCATGAAACAAGCACTCCGCCTCCGCGACGGAAAATGCACCTTCCCCGGCTGCAACAACCGGACTTCGGACAACGAGGCAGACCACCTAAAGGCCTGGCACCACGGCGGAACCACCGGAATCAGCAACCTGGCCCAACTCTGCCCCAAACACCACCGCCTCAAACACAACAGCCGCTGGAAACCCACCCCTGGCACCAAAACCCAGCCACCCGGATGGACCTCACCCACCGGCCGCCACTACAAAGCCGAACATCACGACTGGGAACCACCCTGGTGGCCAGGGAACCCGGCTCAACTGCAGGCTGTGCGCGGTGGCCCACCTTGTTGCCCTCCGGACCTTGCTTACATCGGGCAGTCTCGAGCGGAAGAGGCAATAGACAAGTTTTTGCATGCCCGTCCCTGACCTGCCGCCGGGCGGAGAGCTGCCCTGGACGAGAATTCAGAAGGGAGATCCTTGGCCTCCAGTTCCCGCACAACGTCCGACACCAACGATGCCGGGTCCGCATGGATGTCCACCAGGACGTGGGCTTCATCGGCTTCCAGCGGTTCCAGTGTGGCCAGTTGGGAAGCGAGCAGGCTGCCGGGCATGTACTCGTGCTTCCGGGTGCTCAGCCGGTCCGAGATTATGGCCGCGTCCCCGGAGAGGTGGATGAACACCACGCCGGGGGCGAAGCTCCGCAGCAGGTCACGGTAGCTTCGTTTCAGCGCCGAGCAGGCGATGATGCAGGAGTCCGCTCCCCCGGCCGGGCTGGCCAGTGCGGCACCGATTTCGGCCAGCCAGGGCGCCCTGTCATCGTCGTTCAGGGGAACGCCACCGGCCATCTTGGCCTTGTTGGCGGGCGGGTGGAAGTCATCGCCGTCGAAGAACGGCACGCCCAGCCGCTCCCCCAACAGGGAACCCATGGTCGACTTTCCGCACCCCGAAACGCCCATCACCACCAGCGGCGGAAGCGGGCTCATGACGCGCTCCCTGCGCCGAAGCTCAACAGCACTTTCCCGGATTCAGCCGAATTGCGGGCAACGCCAAAGGCGTCCAGCGCCTCCTCCACAGGGTATTCGTGGGTGATGACCGGCTCGATGTGGAGCGAGCCGTCCGCGAGGGCGGCGATGACGTCGTCGATCTCGTCGTTGAACCGGAACGAGCCCTTCAACTCCAGCTCCCGGGTAATTGCCAGCGAAATCAGCACCGGCTGCGGCCCGGCGGGCAGCAGCCCCACCATCACCACGGTGCCGCCACGGGTTGCACCCTGGATGGCGGAGGCCAGGCCGTGGTGATTGCCGGAGGATTCAATCACGACGTCGGCTTCCACGGCGGCGATCGACTCGGCATCGCCGGCGGTGATCACGTGGTCAGCTCCCACGGCCTTGGCGATTTCCAGCGGCTTCTCATGCACGTCGACGGCGGTGATGCGGCTCGCGCCGGCCCGTTTCAGGACCGCGACGGCGAGTGCTCCGATGGGGCCGCTGCCGATCACGAGCGCCGACTTTCCGGCCACGTCGCCGGCCCGCGTCACGGCGTGCCAGGCCACGGAGGCGGGCTCAATCAGTGCTGCGGTGCGCAGGTCGATGCTGTCCGGCAGCGTCCGGAGCATCCGCGTGGGCAGGTTCACATAGCGGCTGAAGGCGCCATCCTTGTGCGGAAAGCGTGCGGCGCTGCCCAGGTAGGTGCAGCCCGGCGAGAGGTTGGGCCGGTCCGCCGGGTACCGCGCGGCACCGGGGCCGGGCGTGGCCGGGTGGACCGCCACCGCGGTGCCTGCAACCGGCCCGGTTCCGTCAGCCGCGGCCCGGACCACCGTCCCGGAAATCTCGTGGCCGAGCACCAGGGGCGCCTTCAGGATGGACTCGCCCGCGGCGCCGTGCAGCCAGTAGTGCAGGTCCGAGCCGCAGATGCCGCCGTAATGCACGTCGATGACGGCCTCGTCCGGGGCGGGCGCGGCAAGGATGAGCTCGTCGATCCGAAGGTCGTTGGCGGCATGCGCCACCACTGCCGGTCCGGAAACAGGGAGGGCTGTATCCAGTGACATCAGACCACCACCGTCATTCCGCCGTCGATAAAGATGGTCTGGCCGTTGACGAAATCTGACCCGCTAGAGGCCAGCCACACGGCAGGACCGGCAAGATCCTGCACCGTTCCCCACCTGTTGGCCGGGGTGCGGCCCAGGATCCAAGAGTTGAACTGCTCATCGTCCACCAGGTTCTGGGTCATCTCGGTGTGGATGTAGCCCGGCGCGATGCCGTTGATCTGCAACCCGGACGCCGCCCACTCGGCTGTCATGGCACGGGTGAGGTTCCGCAGCCCGCCCTTCGCCGCGATGTATGGCGCGATGGTGGGGCGGGCGAGGTCCGTCTGCACCGAGCAGATGTTGATGATCTTGCCGCGGCCGCGCGGGATCATGAAGCGCGCCGCTTCCCTCCCAACCAGGAAGGCGCTGGTCAGGTCCGTGGAAATTACGCGTTCCCAGTCCTTCACGTCCAGGTCCAGCATGGGCACCCGGTGCTGGATCCCCGCGTTGTTCACCAGGATCTCCAGCGGCCCCACGTGCTCTTCCACCCACGCGATCCCCCGCGCCGCCTCGGCGTCGCTCGTCACGTCAAAGGCGACACTGTGGATGCGGCCCGGCGCGTAGTCGGCGGCCATGGCGGCAGCGGCGTCCTTGAGCCGTTCCCCGTTGAGGCCGTTCAGCACGACTGTTGCGCCGGCGTCGGCCAGTGCCCGGGCCAGCGCGTTGCCGATCCCCCGGCTGGACCCGGTCACCAGGGCAACGCGGCCGGTCAGGTCAAAAAGCGGGCTCATGCGAACGGACCTGCCTGCACCAGGTTGGCCGGCTTCCGGCCTGCGGCCAGCGCCTCGAGCTGCTTCTTCAGGAGCTTCAGGATCCGCGGCTGGAACGCCGACGCGTTGCCGCCCACGTGGGGCGTGATCAGGGCGTTGGTGGTGGACCACAGCGGGTGGTCCTGCGGCAGCGGCTCGGGATCGACGACGTCGATGGCGCACTGCAGGCGGCCGGACAGTACTTCCTTGGTCAGCGCAGCGGTGTCCACCACGGCGCCTCGGCCCACGTTCACCACCAGGGCGCCGTCCGGGAGTGCGGCCAGGACTTCTTCGCCGACCAGCTGCTGGGTGTGTCCGTTCAGCGGCAGCACCGACACCAGGATGTCGTGCGAGGCCGCGAGCGCGGCCAGTTCCGAGGACGCGTGCACGTCACCATATTCGTCTGTGCGGGCCGAACTCCCCACCCGCGTGACGGTGACCTCGAAGGGCTCCAGGCGGCGGGCGATCTCGTGCCCGATCCCGCCCACGCCCAGGAGCAGCACCCGCCGGTCCGCCAGGGACTGGCGCCGCTCCGGCCGCCAGAGGCCGTGCTGCTGGTCCCGGACTGCATCGTCGATGCCCCGCAGCTTGGCAAGGATCAGGCCGATGGCAAGTTCCGCCGTCGCCGCCGCGTGGACTCCGGAGGCATTCGCAACGCCTGCGTCCGGGCCGGCCGCCTCAATGACGCCGTCGTATCCCGTGGACTGCGTCTGCACGTACTTTAGCCCGGGGACCTTGGCGAGTGACCCCAGCACCGCGCCGGCGTTGATGTACGGCAGGATGACGCCGTCGATCCCTGCCAGCGTCCCGCCGTCGGGATCCTCCTTCAGGTCCCAGACCACTCCCCGCAGCCCGTCGGGCAGGGGTGAGAGATCGTCGAGGAGCTGCTGGTCGGGGAAGCTGACTGTGCGGACTGTTTGCATCGGAAACCTATCAATCGGTGGAACTGGGGGCAGGGCGGCGGTCAGCGCCTGTCGAAGGTGAGGCCGCCGGGGACCTGGAACGTGGGCATAAGCTCCAGCATGCCAACATTCACGTGGCGGGGTGTTTCGATGGCGTAATCCATCGCGTTGACGATGTCATCGGTGGTCAGGGACTCGTAGCCCTCGTAGTAGGTCTTCCATGCCTCTTCCATCGCTTCCGGGGTGCCGCCCATGTTGCGGCCGAAGATCTCCGTCTCCACGCGGCCGGGGCAGATTTCGGTGACGCGGATGCGCTTGCCCACGGTGTCGTTACGGAGCTGCCGGGAGACCTGGTGCACCGCGGCTTTGGTGGCGTGGTACACCGTGTGGCCGTAGAAGTTGTACGTGCCGGCGATCGAGCTGACGTTGATGACGTGCCCCAGGTCCCGCTCCACCATGCCCGGCAGGACCAGCCGGGTCAGCTGGAGCAGCCCGCGGAGGTTGACGTCCACGAGTTCGTCGATGTCGGCCTCGCTGGAGTCCAGGATGTTGCCTGGCCGGGAGACGCCGGCGCAGTTGACCAGGACATCCACCTGGAGGTGTCCGACGGCGGCAGCCAGCGCTGCGGTGTCCGTCAGGTCCACAACGTGCGGCACCGCGCCGGTCTTGTCCGCGAGTTCCGTCAGGCGGTCCTCGTTGCGGGCAAGGGCGTGGACGGTAAGCCCGCGTTTGGCCAGGCGTTCGGCGATGGCGGCGCCCATGCCGGTGGAGGCACCGGTCACCAGGGCGGTTGAGTAGTCGGAAAAAGTCACGGGAGTCTCCTATGAAGGTGCAGCGCGGGGCTGCCCGGGTAGTGGAAGTTTTTGGGTTGGAAAGCTAGGCGTCGCGGAGCGGCTGGTGCGCCCGGTCCTTGACCGTGCTGACGGCGGCGAGCGTGCCCAGCGCGGTGATCACTGCGTAGAAGGCAGGCATGTAGATGTTGCCGGTGGACGAGATCAGCCAGGTCATCAGCAGCGGCGCGGTGCCGCCGAAGAGTGCGGAGGAGATGTTGTAGCCCAGGCCGTAGGCCGAGTAGCGGACGCGGGTGGGGAACAGTTCCACGATCAGGATGTGGATTACTGCGGTGTGGCCGGCGAAGACCACTGCCATGATGCAGGCGCCCAGGATGGCGAGGGCCATTTCTCCGGTGGCGATGAGGGCGTAGGACGGGATGCCCAACACGGCCATGGCGATTGCGGAACCGGCGATGACCTTCTTGCGGCCCACGCGGTCCGAGAGGGCGCCCATGAACGGGATGGCGATGCAGATGACCACCAGGCTGCAGGCGGTGACCAGCAGGGCCTCGCCGATGGTGAAGTTGAGCTGCTTGCCCTTGAGGAACGTGGGCATGTAGGAGAACAGGACGTAGTAGCCGGAGCCGTTCATCAGCGGGATGAACAGGGCCAGCAGCATGGCGCGGCGGTGTTCGGCGGAGGCGAAGGCTTCCTTGAGCGGGTTCTTGGACAGCCCGCCTTCTTCCTTGAGCTTTTCGAAGTTGGGGGTGTCGCTGATGGCCTTGCGGATGTACCAGCCGATGACGCCCATGGGGATGGCAACCAGGAACGGAATGCGCCAGGCGAACGCGCCAAACCCGCCGCCGTCGATCGCTGCCTGCGTGAGCCACGGGGACATGGAGTAGGCAACCAGGGTGCCGGTGAGGAGTGCTGCGAAGGAGGCGATCTGGGCGTACGAGGTGATGATGCCGCGCTTGCCTTCGGGGGCGTGCTCGGCGAGGAAGGTCATGGCGCCGGCAGCTTCACCGCCCACGGAGAAGCCCTGCAGCATGCGGAGCAGCACCAGCAGGATGGGCGCCGCGACGCCGATGGCCGCGTAGGGCGGCAGCAGGCCGATGCCGGCCGTGGCCACGCTGATCAGCAGGATGACAAAGACCAGGAGTTTTTGCCGCCCGATCCGGTCGCCCAGGTAGCCGCAGACCACGGCGCCAAGCGGACGGACGAAGAAGGAGACTGCGTAGCCGGCGAAGACGAACAGGAGGGCGTTGTCCGGGTTGCCCGGTGCCAGGAAGACGAGGGCCAGTGTTCCCGCCATAAAGGCGAAGATGCCGTTGTCATAAAGTTCCACGAAGATGCCGACGCAGCCGGCAGTAACAACTTTGCGGGTCTGCTTGCTGCTGAGCCGCTCCTGCGGCTGGGCCGCGTGCGTAGAGGTGGACATGGCTTTCCTTACTTAAGGGGATGGTAACAATGCTTGTGGGCTGAGGCGAGGGGCTTCAGCTTCCGGCCGCCGGCGCGAGCTGTGTCCAGCCCTGCTGGTTGCCGACGCCGAGGAGGGCGAAAACTGTGCTGACAGTGGCTCGGAGGTTCTCCAGTTCCCGCAGCGCTGCCCGGTGTTGCGCGGTGGCTTCGGGAACGGTCGTTTTTCGGAACGTGATTTTGTGGCCGGGCCTTGCCTGGGCCAGGACATCGAGGGAGCGGCTGGTGACCACGGCCAGGACGGGGTAGCCGGCAGTGACTCCGCGTCCCCGGTGCAGCACCAGGAGTTCTTCCCTGGAAGGCACTTCAATGGCTCCCACGGGGACGCCCCGGGACAGCACCTCGGCCGTGGATTGGCGTTCCGGAAGTGCTCCGCCGAGCCGCAGGCCGATGTGGTTGCTCCGGGCGCTGACGGTGTACCCGGTGGTGTAGAGCAGGTCAGCGGTGCTGCCGAATTCCTCCACATCGGGGCCGTCCGTCACCTCAACCACCGCGGTGCTGTTGAATTCCGGCCGGGTCAATCCCAGCCGGAACAGCGGGAGGTCGAAATACGGCTGGCGGATGGGCGGAACGCTGCGGAACGTCTCCAGTTGTGTGCCTTCGGCGAGCCGCAGGCCGAATCCGACGACGGTATCCGGCGCGCAGCTGCCCAGCAGGACCGGCGCTTGCACGGAGCCGTGGACTGCGATGTAAGCCCGCAACCCTCCGGTCATCCTTCGCAGCGCTACCGTCTCCCCTGCCCGCACGGACACCGGTTCCCACTGCTGGCACTCGCGCCCGCCCACCGTGAGGTGGAGCGGAGCGCCGGTGACGGCGATGAGGAGGTCCGTGGTGGCCCGCATCCGGAAGTCCAGTGCGGTGACCTCCAGCTGCGGGGCGTTGTCCGCGTTGCCGGCGAGGATGTTGGCTGCGCGGGCGGAGAACTGGTCCAGTGCGCCGTTGACGGGAAGCCCGAACCGGGGTCCGCGGAAGCGCCCCAGGTCCGTGACCACGGAGTTGCCGGGCTGTTGGATGATCAGGCTCATCGTGCTGCCTCCAGTTTCCGGCCCGCGTAGGAGGCGAACTCTTCGGGCTGGATCTGGTGGAACCGGAGCGTGTCACCCGGGACGTAGGGAACCAGCGGTTCTGCCGCCACGTCCAGGACGGCCAGCGGGGTCTGGCCGATGACGCACCAGCCGCCTGGCGCGGCGGCAGGAGCGATCACTGCCTGCCGGCCGGCAACGGAGACGGCGCCTGCCGGCACGGACAGCCGGGGGTCCTTCAGCCGGGGAACCGGGAACGGGAAATCCGGTCCGTCCATCATGGGCGAGCCGGCGGGGGCACCCAGGCAGCGGATCACGTAGGACTTGGTGGTGTGCAGCCGGATGATTTCCACGACGGGGAGCTGCTGCTGCTCGGCAACGCGCTCCAGGTCGGGGCCGTACTCGCCGCCGTACACCACCGGGACGGTGAACTCCCGGGGTGCGCGGGCGGGGGCGCCGGTGAATTCGAGCTGGCGCAGGCCCAAAAGGACAAAGGCACGTACCTGGCGTGCGGAGGTGACGGCGGGATCGAATTCCACGAGCAGTGAATCGTAGGTGGGCACTGCGCCGTGGACGCCGTCGGCGCCGGCAGCGTCCAGCCATCCGGCGAGGGCGTGAACGGTGGCCCAGTTGGCCTCCCGGTCCTGGGATGACGCGACGACGCGCAGGGCTGCGTCCCCGGATTCGAACACCTCCACCGGAGGCTGGGCTGGAGTTGGAGTGGCGGGCATGTCAGGCGGCTTCCACTTTGGCTGCCAGGACCTGGGTAAGCGGGGCGATCGCCACGCCGGCACGCTCCAGTTCCGCGCGGACCTGGCGTGCCAGCTGCACGGCGCCGGGGGTGTCCCCGTGCAGCAGGACGGTGTCCGCGACAATGGGCAGGTCCGTCCCTGCGACGGTTTCGATGACGCCTTCGCAGACCATGCGGACGGTGCGCTTCACGATGGTGGAGGGATCGTGGATGACGGCTCCGGGCTGGGTGCGCGGCACCAGGGTGCCGTCCGCCTGGTAGGCGCGGTCCGCGATGCCCACGATGCCCACGGGGAGCCGGCGGGCCGCGGCCGCATCTGCGAGTTCGCCGTCCTGGGCCAGGACAATGAGTTCCGGGTTGAGGCGGGCGGCGGCGTCCGCCACGGCTTCGGCGTAGTCAGGGCGGGTGGCCACGAGGTTGCCGAGGCGGCCGTGGGGGGCAAGATGGACGACGGCGGCGCCATGGTAGGCGGCGAAGGCGCTGAGTGCGCCGAACTGGTAGAGGACGTCGTTGCGGACTTCGTTTGCCGTCAGGTCCATGGCGCGCCGGCCGAAGCCGCGAAGGTCCGGGAAGCTGGGGTGCGCCCCGATGCTGACGCCGCGGCGGACGCATTCGGCCACGGTGGCGTTCATGATGTCCGGGTCCCCGGCGTGGAAGCCGCAGGCGATGTTCGCGCTGGATACCACTTCGAGCAGGGCCGCGTCGTCGCCCATCGAGTAGGCGCCGAAGCCTTCTCCGAGATCTGCCACGAGATCAACCATGGGTCCCATGTGAGCCCTCCTTGGGGTGTGTTGGCGCAGCGCTGGCCAGGGGCACAGCGCCAGCTGCCGGAAGCGGAAGTGGAAGCGGGTGGACCGGCCCGCTGGGCCGGGGTCCAGTTGCCCGGATCACCGGGCTTGTAGAAAAAGTCTGGCACCGGGACTTTGATCACACAAAGACGTAATCGGTGTCACGGGATAGGTGCCGGTTATGACCCGTGCCGCTTGCGGACGGAGTCCAGCCCGGCCCGCAGGGGCGGACCGGGCTAGACTGTCTCGAGGTACGGCACCAAGGGCGTCAGCGCAGGGCCTTGCGGAGCCCCATCACGCGTTCGACGACGACAACTACGGCGAGCGAGATCAGGATTAGGATCACGGACAGCGCAGCGACGGCGGCATCCGCGGAGTTTTCCACGTACCTCAGTACCTGCACGGGCAGGGTGGGCAGGCCCGATTCGGCCACAAACAGCGAGATCACTGCTTCGTCGAAGGAGACGATGAAGGCGATGACGCCGCCAGCGATCACGCCTGGCTGGATGATGGGCAGGGTCACCCGGCGGAACACAGTCCAGGAGCCGGCACCCAGGATGCGGGCCGCGGCCTCGCAGGACGTGTCCGTGGTGGCCAGGCTCATCAGAGTGGTCCGGATGACGAACGGGATGGTGATGGCTACGTGGCCGATGATGATGCCGGCGTACGTATTGTTCAGTTCCAGCGGCCCGAAGAGCAGGACCATGCCCAGGGCCAGGACGATGCTCGGGATCAGCAGCGGCGAGAGGAAGAACGACTGGACTGCCGCCTTGGCCTTGAACTCGAACCGGTCCAGTGCCAGCGCAGCGGGAACGCCGAGCGCGAGGACAATGAATGTGACGATGACGGCCACGATCAGGCTGACCTTCATGCCCTCCATGAACGTGCTCTCCTGCGGCAGCATCTCGTACCACTTCAGGGTGAACCCTTCCGGGGGAAAGGACAGGTACTGGTTGGATGCGAAGGACACCACGAACACGATCAGCAACGGCGCCAGCAGGAAGAGGTAGAGCAGGAACACCAGCAGCCCGAAAGCCGGCTTAGCGGGGTTGAATCGCGGTTTGAACACCCTGGCGCTGCTTACGTTGGCACTGCTCACGGTCAGCCTCCGATCTTCTTGGTGAGTCGCTGGTAGACGGCGATGATGAGGCCGAACAGCACCAGCAGGATGACGGACAGGGCGGCCGCGAAGGGCCAGTTGAGGAGGCCGGTGGTCTGGTCGTAGATTTCCGTGGCCAGGACCTGCACGCTGCCGCCGCCCAGGAGGCGGGGCGTGATAAAGGTGCTGATGGAGAGCACGAACACCAGCAGGAACGCAGTCAGCAGCCCGGGGAGGCACAGCGGGAGGGTGACCTTGGTGAACACCTTGAACTTGCTGGCGCCCAGGGAGCCGGCCGCTTCCTCAAGCTGGGGGCTGAGCCGGCCGAAGCCGGAGATCATGGCCAGGATGGCGTACGGCATGAAGATTTCCACCAGGCCGATGGTCACGCCGGTCATGTTGTTGGTGAGCTTCAGGGGCGTGTCGATCAGGCCCAGCCCGTCCAGGGAGGAGTTGATCAGCCCGTTGGTGCCGAGGATGACCATCCACCCGTAGGTGCGGACAACGGCTGAGGTAAGCAGCGGCGCGATGGCGATGGCGATCAGCAGTCCGCGGTACTTGCTGGTGCTGCGGGCCAGGAAGAGGGCCACCGGGTAAGACACGATGACGCACAGGATGCCCACGGTCACGCCCATTTGGAAGGTATCCAGCGTGACTTTCCAGTAGTACGGGTCGGTCAGGGGCTGGATGTAGGTGTCCAGGGTGAAGGTCTCAACGATGACGCCGTCCGGGGAGCCTTGGTTGAAGGACATCCGGACCATATAGGCCAGCGGGAAGACGAAACTGACCAGGAGGCCCAGGAGTCCCGGCAGGAGGAGGGCCAGGTAGGTGCGCCGGTTGCGGCGTTCGGTGGCCTTTTCCAGCTGCCCCTCATCCCGGGCCCGGGGCCGCTCCGGAGCGGCCGGGGCTTCCAGGAGTGTCATGCCGCCAGCCTTTCCTGCTGCGTTCTTGCCGGCAGGAGGTAGGCGTCTTCCGGTGACCACGACAGGTACGCGGCGTCGCCAACGCGGGGCAGGTCTCCGCTGCTGGTCAGCATTTGTGCCTGCAGGTGCTGGCCGCCCACCCGGACGGCCACGGCCAGGGCGTCGCCGGTGTAGCTGACCCGCTCGATGGTCCCTGCAATGGGTGCCTGGGCGGCCCCGGGGTTCAGCGATACGCTGAGCCGGTGCGGGCGGATGACAAGCTCATGCGTGCTGCCCGAGAGTCCGGTGGTACCGATGGCGCCGAACTGGCCGAGGCCTTCGACGTCCACCTTGTAGAAGCTCTCCCCCGCCAGGTTGGCACGGCCTGCTTCGGCCCCGACGCGGGCGGTCAGGAAGTTGGCCTGGCCGATGAAGTTGGCCACGAAATGGGTGCGGGGCCGCTCGTACACCTCGGTGGGGGACCCGAACTGTTCGATCAGGCCGCCGTTCATCACGGCGATCCGGTCCGCCATGTCCAGGGCTTCGTCCTGGTCGTGGGTGACGAAGAGGGTGGTCGCCCGGGTGCGCTGCTGGATGGACCGGATTTCGGTGCGCATGGTTTCGCGGAGCTTGGCGTCCAGGTTGGACAGGGGCTCATCCAGCAGGAGCAGCGTGGGCTCCACCACCAGCGCACGGGCCAGGGCGATGCGCTGCTGCTGGCCGCCGGAGAGCTCCTTGGTCTGGCGCTTGCCGAGGTGGCCGAGCTGGACCATGTCCAGGGCGGCTGCAACACGGGCCTTCTGCTCAGCTTTGGAGACCTGCCGCATTTCCAGGCCGAAGGCAACGTTCTGTTCAACGTTCATGTGTGGGAACAGGGCGTAGGACTGGAACACCATGCCCATGCCCCGCTTGTTCACCGGAGTGTGGGTGATTTCCTTGCCGTCCACCACGATGGAGCCCGCTGTGGGGTCCATGAGGCCGGCGACCATGCGGAGGGTGGTGGTCTTGCCGCAGCCGGACGGGCCGAGGAGTGCCACCAGGTGCCCCTCCTCAACTTCCATGTTCAGGCGGTCGACGGCGGGCTCCAGACCTGCTGCGTATCTTTTGGTCAGATCTACGATCGACAGTTTTGGTTCAGTCACGGTTTCAGTTCTCCTGAAGGGAAAGTTGGGGAGGGGCACAGGCGCTACTTGGTGATGATCTGGCGCTTCCAGGTGTCGGTCCACTTGTCTCGGGCCGAGGACAGGAATTCGACGTCGAGCGGCACGATGTTCAGGGAGCCATCGGTGGGCACGACGCGCTCCTTCACCTCTGCGGGGAGCTCCGCATTGGTGACGGACGGGGCGTAGAAGAGTGCCTTGGCGAACGCCGTCTGCGCCTCAGCGGAGAGTGCATAGTCGATGAATTTCTTCGCAGCGGCAGAGTGCGGGGCGTCCTTGACCAGGTTGACGGTATTGATCTGATAGACAGTGCCTTCCTTGGGGAAGGTGACACCCATCTTCTTGTTGCTCTGGTCGCTGTAGAACTGGCCGCGGGCGTTCTGGCCGAGGCCCAGGACGGTCTGGCCCGTGATGACGTTCTGGTATTCGTCCGGGTTCGGCGCGAAGGTCTGCACACCAGGCGCCATTTCCTTGAGGCGGGTGACCGCCGAGTCAATGCTCTTGGTGTAGTCCTCGCCCTCCATCTTGGATGTGATGGCGGTCAGTGACAGGCCCAGCAGTGAGGGCGGGGCATTCACGTTGATCTTGCCCGCGTAGGCCGGATCCCAGAGGACCTTCCAACTCTCGGGTGCCTCCGGGAACGTGGCGGTGTCGTAGACCAGGCCTACGGCGTCGAGCATGGCCACCGGGCCATACCCTTCCTTGTCCCGGAACTTTTCGGCGACGTTCGCAAGGTTCGGGACGCCGTCGGCATCAATCTTTTCGAAGAGTCCCTGCTTGTTGCCGGTGGTAGAGACGGAATTGTCCATGATGGCGACGTCGGTCGCCGGGTTGTTCTTCTGGCCCTGCAGGGCGCTGAGCATCTCTGCGGAGGACCGCTTGGAGGCGTAGTTGATCTTGATGTCCGGGTACTTTGCCCTGAACGGTTCGATAACCGCTGCGGTGTACTGGTCCTGCCACACGCCTGAGTAGGCAATGAGGTTCACCTCGCCTGAGGTGGCGCTGCCGCTGCTGGCTGCCTGGCTGCCGCCCCCGCAGCCTGAAAGAACCAGGACCGCTGCGGAGAGGGCCGCTACGGCTGCCATTTTGCCTTTGATAGTTGCTCGCATTTGCTGTCTCTTTCTCAAGAAGAATCCGGGCCATGGTGGAGGATTCCTGGATGCTCCGAAGTTATGGAGTCCATATTTCGGAAATGTAAAAGAAAACGCCTATTCCGGTTAACAACGCTTTTATGCAGAATGCATCTGACGTCATCGTGAAATTGCATGCCTGCCCGGGGGGGTAGAATGTACTGCTAGTGAAATAGCGTTCTGGGTTCAACCTAGTGTCAGAGATGTGCATCACACAAAGACCTGTTGCGTATCCCTCCATAGCTTCCGGTTATGACCTTTCCGGCTCCAGGACGCCGCAGAGAGAGAAGGCGGCATGGATACGCGAAAGCTTGCGTACTTTGTCCAGATAGTGGATTCAGGGAGCATCACCAAGGCCGCGGCAGCGTTGCACGTGGCCCAGCCGGCCCTGAGCCAACAGGTGTCGGCCCTGGAGACGGAGCTCAAGCAGCGGCTGCTCATCCGGAGCAAACAGGGGGTCAAACCCACCGCGGCCGGGCACACGCTCTACCGGCATGCCCAGTCCATCCTGCGGCTGGTAGACCAGGCGCGCCAGGACGTAGCCAGGTCCGGGGCGGCGCCGTCCGGCCGTGTGTCCATTGCCATCGCGCCCTATAGCATGGCGTCCAGCCTGACGCCTAGGATCATCAGTGAAGTGGCCGCCAGGTACCCCGATATCGTCCTGCACGTCACGGAGATTTACGGTGGGGTCCTCAGCGAGGCGATCAAGAACGGCCGGCTGGACATGGCGCTCATCTACGAACCCGGCCCCATCCGCGGCGTGCAGTTCACCACCATGATCGTGGAGGACCTGCACTTTGTGGTGAACGCCAACCGCGCAGGCGTGAACCACGCGAACGGTGAGATCACCCTTGCGGAGGTGGCCCGCCACGGACTCTTCCTGCCCGAACAGATCCACACCCTCCGCCAGGCCGTGGAAGCGGGGCTGAGAAGCAAGGACCTGGAGCTGAAACTGGTGGGCGAGGTGGAATCCGTTCCGTCCCTTGCCCGGCTGCTGCGGGCCGACCTTGGCGCCACGATCATGCCCAAATCCGCGGCGGACGCCTTGTTCCACGAAGAGGACTTCCTCGTCCTGCGGATTGTGGATCCGGCACTGCAGTGCAAGATCGCACTCTGCACGCCTGACCATGATCCGCTCTCGGAAGCAGCATCGGCGGTCCTCCTGGTACTGAAGGAAATGCTCCAGGAAATACTCAGCAGCAAATATGCGCGATAGGTCCATAACCTCCGCTTATTGGGGCACTGATCATTCGTCTTAGTAACGAAACTCTCCTGATCCTAGAATTTAGGAAAGGCCGTTTAATTACGGCAGATTTATTCCGAACGGATCAATTGGGAGCACGCCGTGAAAAAGATCAACACCTTGGGAAGAAATTCTGGCAAGGACCTCGGGTTGATGGCCAAAACCGGTTTCCACTGCCCCTCTAATGGCTTCTGGCGTCCCGAGGACCGCTCCATGGACCCGATCTTCGTCTTCGAAGGCAGCATCATGCCGGCAGGCAGGAGTGGGTCCACTGTCTGGCTCCTGGAGGATGCGGTATTCGGTCCGCCGGAGTACCCGCTGCCGGCAGGGTAGAAAATTGCAGGGTAGAAAACCTTCCGGGCAGTCCGGTGGTGGACGCTTGGGTCTCGGAGTGGACGCCCAATAATGTCGTACCCTCCCGCGATGATGTTGGTATGGGGAAAGCGGCGGTGGGCGAAGGCGTTTGCGGACATGAATGCCGCTCTTGCCGTGCTCATTGCCGAGGCGGACGGGTGCG